>JAGYOL010000117.1 GCA_018399555.1 Kiritimatiellia bacterium
TGCGCGGGCGGTAACGGATAAGGTGCTGGATGAGGGTGGGGAGTTTTCTGTCCCGCAGCGTCTGCGCTGCCGCGCGCGTTACCTGACCGACGGCGTGATCATCGGCGGAAAAGATTATGTTGACAAAATGCTCAATGAGCACGGTCAGTTCAGCGTTTTGCGCCGTAAACGCGGGGCGCGGCGGATGAAAAGCGATGCTTGCGAGTGGGGCGGGCTTTGCATGGCGGGTGAGTTGCGGTCAGCATCTGTGAGAAATTGCTTCTGAGAAGCAACTCTCTGGAAAAGACTTTTTTTAAACATCACCAATATTGTCTGTTAGCAGCTATACTGGTTCAGTATTTTTTTATGTGCCATCGAGTCTCAGTGTTACGAAAGAAAGATAGTTGCGCTGGCGGTAGGCGGCAGGGCTGAGTCCGGTATGTGAACGGAAGTAGCGGGCGATATGCGCGGCATCCGGGAAGCACAGTGAATCATAACTACGGGTGATGACCTCACAGGCAAGGGCGTTGGTTTCGGCGATTATGCGGCCTTTTGAATTATAGTTTTTGAGAGCCGCACATTTATTGATCGTCGTTGGCTGGGAGTGTCAGACAAAAAATCTTATTAAGATTGTGGTGAAGGGGACTCTACGTTATTATGAACCAACAATCGTCAATGGTGTTTCCAATTTCGGATTCTGGATGCACCGGTTATCAAAGAGAACAAGGAGTTATGAATATGGCTGACGACAAAAGAGCTGCTAATGATCCTTTGGCAGGGGTGAAACCCGATCAGCGCCAGAGCGCATTTAAAAGAACGGCTGATCCCTGGATTGAGATCGGCAGAGTTAATTACGGTGGCGACCGCACGATGGTTTCAACGGTTGAACGCGTGGTGCTGGATGCGGATGCGTCACAGTATCCTGGTTTTGAAAAAAAACTCTTGAAGGTGGCTACTGCCAGTGATTGCACTGAGTGCGGTTATGGCTTTATCTGCCGTCTGCTGGCATTGATCGGTTCCGATGAGAGTGTCGAGATACTCAAAGCGAAGCTTCAGGACTCCAGCGAGGTTATAGCCCATTCCACCCGTATGGTGCTGGAGGGAGTTGGCAGCGACAAGGCTTTGGCGGCATTGAAAGCAGCTCAACCCGGTATTAAGGGACGCGAGGCTGAAGGCGTTGCAGGAGCAATTAAGCGCATGAGTTAATGGTCAACACGGAGATACAGCTTCTGGCTGTGCAGATGTTCAGAGATGATTGACGCGATTATAAAAGGAAAATTCAATGAAAGCAACACGTAGAGATTTTATTAAGAGCGCGGGAATTGCAACTGGTGCCATCGCTGCATTCCCGACGATTATTCCCTCCGGCGTACTTGGCGCTGATGCTCCCAGCAAGGTGCTCAATCTGGCTTGCGTCGGAGTTGGCGGTATGGGTGGCTCGCATATCAAGCAGCTCAAAGGGCGCAGCAATGTGCGCATCAGGGCGGTGGCGGATGTTGATGCGGTTTTTGCTCAGAATGCCGCGAATACGATCAACCGGCAGTATGGCAACAAGGATTGCAAGATATTCGGCGATTTCCGCGAGGTTACACGCGATAAGGATATCGATCTGATTACAGTCGCGACACCGGATCATTGGCATGCGCTACCTGCTATTGATGCGATTCGGCATGGCAAGGATGTCTATGTTGAAAAACCGCTGACACTTACAATCCGTGAGGGTCAGGTGCTGGTGAGTGAGTTGCGCAAACATAATCGCATCGGCCAGACCGGCACCCAGCAGCGTTCAACTGAGAAATTCCATTTTGCGGCCGAGCTGATTCGTAACGGTAGATTCGGCAAGATCGGGCATATCGATGTTCTGATTCCGGCAAACAATATGTTTGTCGGTGCCGAGTGGAAACCGGAGCCGGTGCCCGTCGGATTGGATTATGATTTTTGGCTGGGACCCGCGCCGTACGCGCCTTACACATCACAGCGTACACACTATCAGTTCCGTTATATTCTGGATGTCGCCGGCGGGCAGACAACCAACTGGGGCGCGCACTATCTGGATATTGCGCAGTGGGCGCTGGGTATGGATGAGAGCGGACCGGTTGAAATTGATGGGCACGGAGTGTTTCCGACCAGCGGACTTTTCACCGCGCCCACCCGCGTGGATGTGCGTTACAAGTATGCCAATGGTGTGACCATGCGTATGCGCACCAGAACCGATGGGGTATATGACGGCAATATCATTTTTTATGGCGACAAGGGAACGCTGAATGTTTCGCGCCGCAAACTGGTTGCCGATCCCGCCGCTCTCTTGAATGAGAAGATTGGTGATGGAGAAGTCAGACTTTACAACAGCCGTGATCATTTTGCTAACTGGATTGAGTGCTGTCAGACACGTCAAAAACCGGTATCAGATCTGGCTATCGGACACAAAACGACCAACCTCTGCAATATCGGTAATATCGTGATGCTGTTGCAGCGCAAGCTGAAGTGGGATCCGGTGAAAGAGGTATTTGATGGCGACCAGATGGCCAACCGCATGTTGCAGCGCTCGATGCGCGGACCATGGTCATTGGCGTGATCGGGTGCTTTTCACCGCAGGGCCATTACAAAGACGTCGCTCCTCAGCGAAGAGTTGTCATTTGGCGTAGGGTTTGTGGCAGGGCGGAGCTGTGGTTTTGAGGAATCCGGTTGGAAACCGGGTATACAGGGCTGTTTCGGTCAGTGGAGTCATTTGATCCGGACGGATATTCGGATCGGTCCTAATCATTTATCCACTATCTTTTGTAAAAAAAGACCATTTGGTGGACATGACAGAACGCGCCGGTTTTGCTTTAATACGGGTAACCATGAGGGGGAGGACTCATTAAGGATGAGTTCGGCTGATGATGTGAGTTGCCTGAAGGTACTCGGTCAGAGGTGTCGCACCTGCTTTTCAGTTGATGATCCGGCCCGGCGGGCTTTGAGTCTGCTGGCAGAACAGTGTTAATACAAGGGGAACAGCAATGGATATGAAATTCAACCGTAGAAACTTCATCAAGAGTTCGGCTGCGGCCGCATCACTTCTGCCCACCTTCAATGTGCTTGGCAAGGTGGCCGAGACAATCGGGCCCAAAGAGGATGATGTGAATGTGGCGGTTATTGGATATGGTGCTGAGGGTGAGATTCTGACCGACGCTGCGATGAAAATTCCGGGTGTGCGCTTCAAGGCGGTCTGCGATATCTGGGAATATCGCCGCAAGATGGCCAAGGGGCGTCTGCGTTCATTGGGACATGATGTCAATGTTTATGAGGACTATCGCGAACTGCTTGCGACCGAGGACAAGAATATCGAGTGTTGCATTGTGGCGACTCCTGACTGGATGCATGCTGAGATAACGCGTGCCTGTCTGGAGGCGGGCAAGCACGTCTATTGCGAAAAGGAGATGTCCAACAGGCTGGATCAGGCCCGTGACATGGTGCTGGCACAGCGTGAAACAGGCAAATTGCTGCAGATCGGACATCAGCGTCGATCAAACCCGCGGTATGTGCATGCGATTGAGAATGTTATCAGAAAGCACCAGGTGCTCGGACGTGTGACCCACGCTTATGGACAGTGGAACCGCTCGGTGGCCCCCTTCCTGACAGTACGTGACCGGCTCAAAATTCCCGTGGAAACTCTTCAGAAGTACGGTTACGAGAATATGGAACAGTTCCTGAACTGGCGTTGGTTCGCAAAATACGGCGGCGGTCCGATGGTTGATCTCGGCTCACACCAGATCGATCTTTTCTTTTGGGCATGGGATTGCACGCCGATTTCGGTTACAGCAGTCGGCGGCAAAGATTATTATAACCGCGAGATGAACGACAATGTAATGGCGATTTACGAGTTTAAAACCAAGCAAGGTGTGGTCAACCGGGCCTATTACCAGGTGTTGACGACCTCCAGTCGCGGGGCATTCTATGAGCAGTTCATGGGTGAGTACGGCTCGTTGACGATCTCTGAGATCGCCGAGCGTGGTAACACGGTTCAGCGTGAAACCTATACCGGTGAGGAAGGCAAGCTCAAGTGGAACAAGTTTATTGACATGGGTCTGATGATGCCGGTCAGAGAGCCGGTCAAAGCTTACACCCAGGCTTCCAATGTGGCTCTTGATGTGCGTGTGACCGCTGCTGCAGATGGGAATGCGCTGCCGGTCGATCTGCTCAAACCGGCTCACATGCCGCACCTCGAAAATTTCTTCGACGCCGTTCGTAAAGACACCCAGCTGAGCTGTCCGGCCGATTTGGCCTACGAGTCGGCGGTGGCTGTGCTTGCGGCCAACCGCTCTGTAGCCGAGGGCAAGACCATCCACTTCAAACCGGAAGATTTTCATGTATGAGACAACGGGATGTTCTGAGCAAGCAGAGAGTGTGTGAGAAAAAAGGAACTGATAATGAAGAAGTTGACAACACTGATTTTTGCACTGGGTGTCTATACGGCGGCATTCGGCGCGGTGCCTTCCCACTGGGATGGCGGTCGCAACATACCGGTGCACAAGCTGACTTTGCTGGATGAATTCGAGGATACCATTGATCCGGCCAGCGCAGGTGCTTTGCCGGTGAGTACCCGCAACACCTGCGGACAATGCCATGATTACAGCATTATCTCCGGCGGATGGCATTTCAACAGCTCCGAGACCAACGCCTGTCCGGGACGTTTTTCGGAACCCTGGTTTATGATTGACCGGCTCAGTGGTTCGCAGATTCCTATGAGTCTGCGTGCGTGGCCGGGAGTTTACAAGCCCGAGGAGATCGGCATGACCGACTGGGAGTGGGTTTATGCTTTCGGGCGCCACCTGCCGGGCGGTGATATTGCCGAGCCGGAGGATATCTATGCCGAGGGTGGAGAGAATGCACGCTGGGAGGTCAGCGGAAAGATGGAAATCAACTGCTTTGCCTGTCACTCAACCAGCGATTTGTATGATCACAGTGAGTTTGTGCGTCTGGTAAAACGCGAGAATTTCGCCTGGGCCGCCTCCGGTGCTTTCGGGCTCGGTGATGTCGAAGGCATGGGATCGCGTGTGCCCGAATATTGGGATGCCCTGCGCGGATTTGATCCGGATGACCGTGTATACAAGGTGCCGCCGCATATCAACTACGATCTCGGGCGTTTCGACAGTAAGAGCCGCACAGTGCTGGAGGTTGGGGAGCCGAGCAGCAAAAACTGTCTTAACTGTCACTCTGTCTCGCAATCGGGAGTCGGTCATCATGAGATTGACGGCGATGTGCATCTGCGTGCCGGCATGAATTGCAGTGACTGCCACAGCAATGGGTTGGGGCATGATATCGCCCGCGGTTACGAAGGCGAACCTGGAGCCTGCAGGGATAAGACCCGTGCAACTGCCAGTTGCGCAGGCTGCCATGTGATCGGTGATGAGACCAAAGCCGGACGTTTCGGCGCACCGGCTCCCGAACATGTCGGATTCCCGCTGATTCACTTTGAAAAGCTGAGCTGCACGGTCTGTCATTCCGGAGTCACAGAGGCTGGCAGGCTGGCTCAGGTGCGCACCTCTAAATCCAATCGTATGGGGGTTTACGGGCGGGCCCGCTGGGTGACACCGGCACCGTTTATACAGGAACCGGTTTTTGTTAAAAACGAGCAGGGTGTGATTGAGCCGCATCGAATCACCTGGCCGGCCTTCTGGGGCAGACGTTCCGCTGACGGCAGGGAGGTCAAACCGATCAAGCCGGAGAAGGTCGGTGAGCTCTGCGCGGATGAGCTGGGAGTCAGAACACGCCTGGGTGCCTTGTTGGCTACGCTCGCCACCAACCCGAATATTCCGGGGGTGCCGGCACTGGCGATCAATGGCATCTGCTTTGCTGCAGACGCGGACGGGGTTGCCATGCCGGTTGTGCAGGATGAGAGCATCGAGGGTGTTGCCTTTGTCTATCTGATTGACGGATGCGATTCGGCAGCGGATTTCACGGGGTTTGATCCGCTGGCTTCAATCGAGGGTCTTGCGGAATTCCAGGCGGAGAAACACATTGAAAAATTGGAGCAGTTCACCGGATTACTTGGCAATCTTGAAGCTCAGCCGTTGGCTGAGGGTCGTTACGGGGCAGTAGTTCTCGGCGATCAAATTTATTACAAGACCTATGACGGCGTGACTAACGCTCCGGCGGGAGATGCTCCGCAGGGTGCGGGTTACTATTTGAACGGCAGGTTTGATTCCATTGTGCACAACTTCGCGCAGCCGGCACTCCCGACTTATGATCCGGCAGCTGACAGCTCTCAGATGACTGATGATCAGTACCGTGTTTTTGATGCGAACCGAAAAAAATTCGAGGAGCTTCTCCAGACTCTGGATGCGAGCGAGATGGCTGGAAACCGTTATTGCGCTATGGTGATAAAAGATCGCCTCTTCTATCGCGGCGGGACTGATGCTGCCGTGGTCAGCACCAACGCTCCTGCCGGGGCCGATCATGGTACGATAGGCTTCTATCTGGATGGCGGGTTTGAGCCGCTGTTTGACGATTATCTGGTTTCCAATGTCGCTGAACTGGCCGACTCCGAGTGCTCACTTACTGAAAGCATGGTTACGGCTGTGCTCAGGAAACTGAAGGCTTCGGGTGAGGAGAATCCGGTTTACGTTGCGCATGGTAAGCTTTGGGGTTTGAATGAAGATGGAGATTTGACCGCGGGTGTGCATGCGGCGGCGGAGCCGGTCAGCTGGGCTCTGGGTCATGATGTGCGTCCGGCAAGACTGGCGCGCGGAGCAAAACCGGTCAAGTGCGACGATTGTCACACTGCCAACTCCGACTTCTTTTTCGCCGATGTCAGTTCGACCGGACCGCTGCTGACCTCCAGTGTGGCGGTTGCCAGGCAGATTGATTTCATGCAGCTCAGCGGTGTTTACAACCGTTTATTCGGGCTGACCTTTACTGTGCGTCCGTTGCTCAAAATTTTCCTCTGGCTGGCATTCGGCATATTTGTACTGGTGGCGGTTGGTTTCGCTTCGGTGGGCATTCCCGCTCTGCTCGCGCTGGGTGGTCTGAAGCAGGGAACACCGCGTGAGCAGCTGATGAACAGGATCGATCGGATTTCGATACTTGCGCTAACTGCATCCAGCGGCTATCTGGCACTTTCGGGCATAGCGGGCTGGCTGCTGCACATGATGACGGGATATCTGCTGGTGCTGCACATTGTGGCTGGCGGCATCTTTGCTCTCTGTTTGCTGATTCTGCTCTGGACTCGTGGTGCTGCGCGGCTTGCTATGCCTAGGAAGAGTATGCTTTGGCTGGCTATGCTGATCCTGGCGGTGGTTGTGATCTTTTCCGCAGTTGCGCCGATGATGACTATTTTCGGCTCGGAGTGGCAGCTTGCGTTGCTCTGGACGCACCGTTTGTCCACTGCGGCGTTTCTGATTGTCGGATTGTACACATTGGTGGGTGTCCGAGAGTGACAGGTGGTTGTCCGGTCTTATGAAGGTTCATAAATATGAACACGAGGCGATGTCCACCCGGTTCGAACTGATGATTCGAATCGAAGATGAGCAGATTGCGCAGAGTGCGGCATGGAATGCCTTTCAGAAGATCGATAAGCTGGAAAAGCTTTTGAGCAGGTTTGCGGATGGCAGTGATGTCACGGTGATCAGCCACCTGAGCTCCGGAGAGAGTTACCGGATAGCACCGGAGACGCTGGAGTTGCTACTGATTGCCACTGAGGTGTGCGCGGCGACCCGGGGGGCTTTTGATGTGACGGTCGGCGCGGTGATGGATTTACTGCGCGGGGTACAGCATCGCTGGCAGGCACTGACTGCGGATGAGTTGCGGCAGGCATTGAAAGCATGCGGCATGAACCGTCTGATAATCGACAGAGCCAACCATCTGGTTGCTGTGAAACCGGTGCATGAGGGTGAAGCGGTTCCGTTGAAACTGGATTTCGGGGCAATTGCCAAGGGTTATGCACTGGATGTAGTGGCGGCAATGTTGACCGAAGAGTGGGATTTGACAGATTTTCTGGCGCACGCCGGAACCAGTACGGTAATTGCTGCAGGTTCCATGGATGCAATGCCGGGATGGCCGGTGACCGTTGGCGGCGACTGGCGCACACGTGCCGGGCTTGAGACGGTTCGTTTAAAAGCGGGAGCACTCAGCGGCTCGGGATTTGAGGTTAAAGGGGCGCATGTTGTGGATGTGCGCCGAGGTGTGGCGGCGGTGAGACACCCGTCCGCATGGGCTTATGCCGGCAGGGCGGCTGTGGCGGATGCGCTTTCCACTGCGGCACTGGGTATGAGATGGCGTGAGATCGAAAAATCCTGCGCTCAAATACCGGGTAGCGGTGTGCTGACAGTGCGTGAGCAGAGTGCCCGACTAGACCGGTTCAGAGCTCCGTTCAGGGTTTGCGGAAATTTTCCGCCTTTATGAAGTGAATTTCAGGCATTCGTGGTGAATGCACAGAGATAAAAATCTCGCATGTTACAATAAGGAACACAAAGTTCTAGGCTCTGATTAAGAGTCGGAAAGGATACAA
>JAGYOL010000118.1 GCA_018399555.1 Kiritimatiellia bacterium
ACTACGACCCCGCTTGGTTCCGGCTACGCTGGGTTAGTTAAAAAAAGCGTAATAATTTGGTGGTGAATCAACTGCGGTTATTATACCATGGAAAGCCATCGATATTGAGAAAAGGGGAGGGTTTTTCAAGATGCGGTTTTTTCGTATGTTCATGCTGAGGGCGGTTATAGCTCAGATCAGCTTCTGCAAAAAACAAGCACATTGATTTTCCGGGAGATTGATAGAGATGAGAAGAATAATAGGTGCATTGATTGTCTGCGGGGTGCTGCGCATTGCGGCACAAGGTGGAAATGCGGCGATATCGAGTGCTCTGGAAGATCTGTTCGGCACCGATCAAAGCGAAGCTGAAGCACTCGAAGAAGAGCCGTTGTATCTGCGGATAATTCCCAGCCGCACACAACAGCGCAGCACCATTATCTACCGCTGCCGGCATGTTGTGGCCGATTCGATCGTCTATTCGGTCGAAAGTGCTACATCTCCGACCGGCACTGTCGAAACCTCCGATGATCAGAACATGATCACCATCAATGATGTCAACGAACAGATCGAAGAGCTGAAAGAGCTTATCCTGGCCCTCGACCGACGCGGCCCGCAGGTGCTTGTCGAGGCTCAGATCGTCGAGGTTCAGATGGATGAGGGGCTGGAGCAGGACTCCGCTTTCAACCTCAGTTACTACGACAGGGACAAGGATGTCACCAGTGCCTTCGGTTCAATGCTGGGCGGCACCAAAGGCTACGCTGACGATAACACCGGAGGCTATCCCGAGGATCCCGGTGGATGGGTTAATCTGTTTCCGCTCAACAAAGAGCTCTCCAACGGCGATATTATCAAGATCAACGCCAAATTAAAGTGGCTCAGAACGCATGACAAAGCCGAGATTCTCTCTTCTCCCAATCTGTTGGTTGACCTGGGTACGACCGCCGCCGTTTCCACCGGTACGGATCAGCCGCTGCTCAGTGTGAGTGTCAACAACGGTGTTTCCCAGGAGGAGGTCTACTATAAGCGTACGGGTGTGGACCTCAGAGTTACCCCGCTGCTGGTCAATAACGATACAGTGACCATTGAAGTCAGACCGGAAGTCACTTCTGTGGTCGGTTATGCCACTCTGAGTTCGTCGTCTGAACCGCCGATCATCTCAGTCCGGAACATCGAGACAAAACTCAACCTGCGTGATGGCGGCGTGGTTATGATGGGTGGGCTTTATTCCAGCAAAGATATTGAAAGTGAGCAGAAGGTGCCGTTTCTCGGGGATATCCCGCTGCTGGGCTATCTGTTCAGAAGCAAAAGTTCCAGTCAGCAGCAGGTACAGCTTGTTTTTCTGCTGCGCGTTTCTATTGTGCCGGACAACTCGCTCAGAGTGTTGAATAATATGGATAAAACGAAAAAAGAAGTTTTAGGTGTGGGGGATATTCTCGGTGGAGAAGTCGAGCCTGAGCCCGCACCGTTTGCGGAAGAGTGAAGTTTTGTTGTTTTTCAAGAGTTTGTTAATGAAAGCATTGATAAAAATACTCGGCGGGTGCACAATAATTATCGGGTTGACGTTACTGCTGTGGGGTTGCGCCGAAAAGGATGAACTTCTGCTGGATTCCAGTAACACCGATAAAATATTTACTGTGCGTCAATCCGATCTGGTGATCGGCACGCTGCTTAGGGGCTCCGCCAATGCCAAGGAAAAACACAAACTTTCGCCTGAAGCCGCATACAAAAATGTGCTGACCTGGATTGAAGACGAGAATGAACGGGTCAAGGCGGGTGATGTCGTTATCAGATTTGAGACCAGGGATCTGCTGGATGATATCGAAAAACGCAAGCTCGCGCTGGAAACACTCAGGAAGAAGCTGGATCTGGAAAACGAGGAGAAACGTATTCTCCTGAGTGAGAATCAGAGCAAGCTGAAGTCTGCCGGCGACGCTGTAGTCGCGGCGGAGGAGGCCTACACCCGTTATTACAAATACGACGGCAAAAAGGAGAAAGAGGGTTTGGAGGACAGTGTTGACTCCGCCCGCAAGAGCCTCGATGAGGTGCGGGAGAATCATCGTCTGAAATCAGATGAAATTCGCAGTACAATCTATGATGATGAGGACGAAAAGAAGCAGGCTCAGAAAGAGCTCGATACCTTGGCGGACACCCTTAAAAAGAAAGATAGTGCCAAAGAAGATGCCGAATTCAAACTGCGCATGTTTAAAAAATACACCTACCCCAATACGCTGACCGACAAAAAAAACAAGCTGGATCAATCCAAACTCGATTTTGAGAAGGTTAAAATCAGTACCGAAGCCCGCCTGATTCAGAAGGAGAACGAGATTCAGCGTCTCGAAAATGAGATATCTAAAGCGGAAGAGGAGTTGCGGCGCGTGGAGAGTTATGTGCCGTTGATGGAGATCGCCGCGCCAGCCGACGGTGTGATCGTGTACGGTGATGTTGACAGTCGTCGCGACCGTATCAAAATAACTGTGGGCAGTGAGTACGGGCGACGCCAGGTGATGGCGACTATCCCCGAAATGGATAATCTGATCGTCGACTTTGAGCTGCCGGAGCAGTTCCATTACCGTGTTAAAGAGGGGGCCAAGGTGATAGTGACACCGGATTCCATGCCGACAGTGAAACTGGAAGGACATGTGAGCGAAATCGCCGTGGTCCCGGTTAATCAGATTTACTGGGATCGCTCGTCGCCCAAGATATACAACTCGGTTGTCACGCTGAATCAGCAAGATGAGCGTTTTGTAAGCGGTATGAGCGTGGTAGTGGAAATTATCGATGAAATCATCGAAAAGGCGGTTAACGTGCCGGTTGAGGCTGTTTTCGAAGAAGAGAATGAATTTTTCGTTTATCTGGCGAAAGATGGACGTTACAGCAAAAAGATTGTCGAAATCGGCAAATCAACCGACAAATACGTTCACATTCTCAAAGGGCTCAAGGTTGGCGATGAGATCTGCCTCTTCAGCCCTTATGAGTGAAATTTAGGAGCGTTTTGATTTAATTTGCGGCGGACATCTGTTGAAAAACAGCTGGTATCAACAGTCTCTGCCGAGGAAAAACCGGAATGTATCCGCAGAATAATAAAGACAACGCTGTCAGGGAGATTATCAGGCTCGAAAGGCTTGAGAAAACCTACTACCTGGAATCACTTGAGGTGCCGGTTCTGAAAGGTATCGACCTCTCAATTTACAATGGTGAGCTCATCGGCATAATGGGGGTTTCCGGATCGGGTAAATCCACCATGCTCAATATTCTGGGATTGCTGGATGTTCCTACCGGAGGACGCTATTTCCTGGATGGGCAGGAGGTGCGCAATTTTTCGGACAATGCTCTGGCGCAGTTGCGAAATGCCAAAATCGGTTTTATTTTTCAAAGCTTCAATCTGTCGCCGCATCTGACCGTTGAACAGAATATCGAAATGCCGATGGTCTATGCCGAGTCACCTAAGAAGGTCAGACGCGAGCGTGCTCGCGAACTTGCCGAAAGAGTTGGACTGGGGCATCGCTTGAAGCACCGTCCACGCGAACTCTCAGGCGGTGAGTGCCAGCGCATTGCGATCGCCCGCGCTCTGGGCAACTCGCCCGCCTATCTGCTGGCTGATGAACCGACTGGAAATCTCGATGAGAAAACCAGTGATGAGATTATGGAGCTCTTTACCGGATTACATCAGGAACATCATACCACGATTGTCATGGTGACACACAACCCCGATCTCGAGAGCCTGTTCGACCGCGTAATACATTTGCGCGACGGACGGGTGGTGTGATCAGGATGAGGTCGGCATTCGGAGTGAAAAAACCGAATGATTGAACGGATTGGAGGGATTGACAAGAATTTATGCTGATACGGGATTTATACTATCTGTCACTGCATAATTTGCTGCTGCACAAGATCAGGTCGTTTTTGACTTCGCTGGGTATCATATTCGGGGTCGGCAGTGTGATCGCCATGCTGGCTATCTCCGGCGGTGCTAAAAATGCGGCGCTCGATCAGATTGCGGCCCTGGGAATCGATAACATAATCGTGTTTACCAAAAGTCTGAAAAAACCCGGCGGCAGCGAGAGTGATCCCTCGCGTACCCTCGACTACGGTCTGACCCATGTGGATATGAAGAATATCGAAAAAATGGAGAATATCCGCCACATTACCAGCATCCGTAACGGTAGGTTGCAGATCACCCGCGGTGTTGATGTGCTCGATGTGGAGATGTTCTGGGTTACCCCTGATTTTCTCAAGGATCTGAATTGCAGCATTATCAGGGGACGCTGGCTGACACCTCCTGATTTCAAAAACGCTGCGCCTGTATGCGTTATCGGTCGCGATGTTAAACGGAAATTGTTCAATCTCGGAGAAACCGAGATTATCGGTCGTATTCTGCATGTGCCCTTCGGTGCCTTCACAATTGTCGGTATCCTTGAAAATAACGCGGGAACTTCGATCGAAGGTATCAACAGCATCAATGATTCGATCTATATCCCCTCCACAACCGGACGTAAGGTCTTTTCCGAGTACACCGCTGAAACCGGTCCGCGAATGCTTAAAATACACCATGTCGAGCACGATATTTTCATCGTCAAGGTTAAGGATACCCAGGTTATAGATCATACCGCCCGACGCATCACTTCGCTGCTGAACAAGACGCATGACGACAAAGACTGGGGTATTCATGTGCCTCTCAGTCTGCTCAAGCAGAAAGAACAGACCCAGAACATCTTTACAATTGTGATGGGTTCCATTGCCGCCATATCGCTCATCGTAGGCGGCATAGGTATTATGAATATCATGCTGGCTAATGTTTATGAGCGTCGCAAAGAGATCGGTACCAGACGCGCTATGGGCGCCAAAAAAAAGGATATTCTCTTTCAGTTTCTGATCGAAACCGTTTTTTTGACGACCATGGGCGGTGTTGCCGGTATCGGACTCGGTATCGGGCTTTCCGCCGCAGTCACCCGCTTCTCAGGAATGCCCTCGGATGTTTCCATGTGGAGTATCGTCGGGTCAATCACAATTTCGGGTATTGTCGGTGTGCTTTTTGGAACCTATCCCGCCTGGCAGGCGGCTAATCAGAATCCGATAGACGCCCTTAAAGCCGAGTAGCTTTCCGCATGAGCGTAGTGAAGCATTTCAGAGAAATTAGGGTTTATCTTGAGGCATTTGAGTTTGCCAACGCAGACCAGTGGTGCATCTCAAGCAACCAGGTGAGGGAAGAAGGGGATGAAATATGAGATTAATCGTTGCATGCTTTCTGGGCGCATTAACTGCGTTCTGTCCGGTCATGGCCGGCGAGTTTGATGGATGCTGGTCGCTGACATCACCGGCAGGACGGGCAGTCTGGCTGAAAATCGAACAGCATCCGGATCAGCTCGAAGGGTGGATGATGTGGGAGATAGGCAGTGTCTATCCGCTCAAAGATCTGCACAGGGAGGGCGACCAACTGGTCATCAGGCAGCCCTGCTACCGCTGGTATATGACCTCAAAGGGGATGAAACGCGATAAACTGGGCTCCGACACACTCCGGGCCCGGGTCAATGGCGACACAATGACAATGAGGCTCGATCGTGAATTGATCGACGGAACACGTGAGACCCCTGAAACCATGCAGGGCGTGCGCGCTGCCCCGCCTCCGCCTGCTCCGGATCTGTGGCGGATACGATTCGGTGAGCCACTCAATCTTTTCAACGGAGTTAATCTGGATGGCTGGCGGTTGACCGACCCCTCCGATGCGAATGCCTGGTCGGTGCGTAATGGTATTCTCTGCAACAATCCGCAATTGGAAGCCGGGCCTAAGGCACGGCAGTTCGGTAATCTGAGAACAATCAGGGAGTTTGATGATTTCCGTTTGCAGCTGGAACTGCGACTGCCTCCGGGCGGCAACAGCGGTATCTACCTGCGCGGGCGCTATGAAGTGCAGGTCACCGACTCTTACGGACGTGAGGGACTGCGTGGAATGGGCAGTGTGTACAGCCGCATACCCGCGTTGATCAATGCGGCCCGACCGGCAGGGGAGTGGCAGGAGTTTGATATCATGCTGGTTGACCGGCATGTGACAGTCAGGCTGAACGATCGGCTGGTCATTGATAACCAGTTACTCGAAGGTTGTACCGGCGGTGCCTTGGATGCGTATGATGATCGGCCCGGACCGATCTATTTTCAAGGCGACCATACTGCGGTCGAGTATCGTAATATACGTCTCTCACCCCGTGTACAGTAGTTACAAGATTCAGGAGCAGTTGCTTCCGGTTGCCGGCTGCCCCGGATAACAAAGTCATAAATTAAGATCAGGAGCTACAGATTATGCGTAAAAAACAACTCACTTTCATGATTTTCTATCTCTGTTTTGCAGTGCTGCTTTTCGCAACGGGGAACAGTGCTCTCGGCAAGCCGCTGAACTTTCTCGTGCTGCTCGTGGATGACCTGGGCTACATGGACATAGGTGCCAATAATCCTGGGTGTTTTTATGAAACTCCGAATATCGATCGACTGGCGGCATCGGGCATGCGTTTTACCGATGGTTATGCTGCAAATCCGGTCTGTTCCCCGACACGCTACAGCCTGATGACCGGCAGATACCCGACCCGCGTGCGCGCCACTAATTTCTTTGTCGGCAAACGCGCCGGCCGATATAATCCCGCTCCGCTCGCCAACTGCATGCCGTTGAATGAGATTACGCTGGCGCAGCTGCTCAAACGCAGAGATTACGCCACCTTCTACGCTGGCAAGTGGCATCTCGGTCCAGATGAGGCTTATTATCCGCACAACCGCGGTTTCGATGTGAACATCGGCGGCCATCACGCCGGCGGCCCCTATACCGGTAATAAATACTTTGCTCCCTTCAAAAATCCCGAGATTCATAAGGAGAGCCCCGACGGTGAACACCTGCCGGCACGTCTTGCCCGCGAAACCGCCGCCTTTATCGAGCAGAACAAGTCGAGATCATTTCTCGCCTATCTGGCCTTTTATTCAGTGCATACTCCGTTAATGGGCCGTCCAGACCTGGTTGCCAAATATGAAAAGAAAGCCGCTCTGATCAACGGCAACGAGTTTGGCGACGAAGAGCAGATCTGGCCGGATGGCAAGCCGCGCAAGGTCCGCATTCTGCAGAAACACGCGGTCTATGCCGCTATGGTCGAAGCGATGGATCAAGCAGTCGGACGGGTGCTCGATCAGCTCGAAAAATCCGGGGTCTCCGATCATACCGTCGTGTTCTTCACCTCTGATAACGGAGGACTTTCCACCTCCGAAGGTTCGCCGACCAGCAATCTGCCGCTACGCGGCGGCAAAGGCTGGCTCTACGAGGGCGGCATCCGCGAACCCTGGCTGATCCGCTGGCCCGGAGTCACCCGCCCGGGATCGCTCTGCCGCGAGCCGATCTGTTCCATTGACCTGCTGCCGACAGTGGCCTCAATCGCCGGAATCGGTTGTGATCATCAAGTCGACGGCATAGATATCTCACCGGCTCTGCGCGGAGGTGCTCTGCCGCAACGCGCCCTTTTCTGGCACTACCCGCATTACAGCAATCAGGGTGGATTCCCGGGCGGCGGAGTGCGTATCGGCGACCTGAAACTGCTCGAACGCTTTGAAGACGGACAGGTGCATCTCTACAATCTGAAAGAGGATGTCGGTGAGAAAAACGACCTTGCCGCCGGCATGCCCGAACAGGTGCGACGGCTGCGAAGCCGACTCCACAACTGGTATAACGAGGTTGATGCTCAGTTTTTACAAGAAAAAGATGGTTCAGAACCATGGCGGCCATAACTGCCGTCTTGAGAGGGGCGGCACTTCGCTCTCTGCATCTTTTTCTTTATACCCGGTCTTGGCAGAATTTCCGCGGTGATCGATCCCAGGAGGCTTCGCCGCTTTTTGTAAAGAAACAGCCGGGTATTTCACCCTTGTCGCGGTGATACGCCACGCAATCGCAGCACAAACCCCTCCGGTTACAATCGTAGGTGCAGGTGCAGAACTCCAGGTTACGCTCTTTGTTGGGACACTGAGTCATCGGATATCTCCTCGTTTGTTAAAGTTAAAATTAAAAATGAATTGTTTTCACTCAACCTTTTTTGATACTCTCACTCCTGATTGCAACCCGCAGAGGGTCGTTTTTCCGAGTGACGCTCTGACAGTATAGGCGCAACCACCGCCGGATGCCAAGCAGCTTTTGAGAGTGAACATCCGGCACAGCGGTGAAGAAGCCGGAATTGCGGGGGGTGAATTTCAGGAGAGGTGGCAGAGTCCGGTTGAATGCACATGACTCGAAATCATGCGTGGCTGCAAAGTCACCGGGGGTTCGAATCCCTCCCTCTCCGCCATTTGAAGAGTGAAGAGTGAAGTTATGAACATCATGCTTCGCTCTTGTTGTGCCCCAACGCCGTCCCCCTGTCTGCGTGCGGACCT
>JAGYOL010000119.1 GCA_018399555.1 Kiritimatiellia bacterium
AAACCGTCAACGGGTATATACGCCCGGTGCCGCGTGAAACAATAATTTTTGTGCAATAACGTCAGACACATGAACAACGCGGCTGTTGCTATAGCACTGCGCTGCGGTGCTGGTTAAAGGGCGAAGATTGATTGCGACGAGACACAGTCGACGCAATGGCGAGTGTAAAATGTAGTAGCCGCTCTGTGAGCGGCATCTTAAATCTCATTACTTAACGAATAGATTATCCGTAAATGAACCAAGGTCATTTGACCGCAGCAGCGAAGCGGCGGTTGACTTCATTCCAGTTGACCACGTTCCACCAGTTGCCAACATAGTCGCCGCGTTTATTCTGATATTTCAGATAGTAGGCGTGCTCCCAGACATCCAGTCCCAGAATCGGCATACCCTGTTCTATCTCAGGCAGATTCATCAGCGGATTATCCTGGTTGGGGGTTGAGGTGATCTTGAGCTGTTTGTCGGAACTCACAATCAGCCAGGCCCAGCCTGAGCCGAAGCGCGTGCCGGCGGCCTCATTGAAACTGGATTTCATCTGCTCCAGTGAACCGAAAGCGGTGTTGATCGCTTTGAGCAACGCCTCGCTCGGCCGTCCGCCCCGACCCGCAGGTGCCATCACCTGCCAGAAGAGCGAGTGATTATAGTGTCCACCGCCATTGTTACGCACTGCCGTACCGAATTTAGAGACATTCTGCTGAATCTCTTCCAGCGACATACCGGCCAGTGCGGAATTCGCGGCAATCTGGGCATTCAACTTATTAACGTATCCGTTATGATGTCTGCCATGGTGAATCTCCATGGTTGTTTTGTCGATATATGGTTCGAGTGCATCTGTCGCGTAGGGCAGCGGAGCCAGTTTGAATTGTGCTACGGCAATCAGCGGCAGCAATGTCACTACAGCAATATTTAAAAGATTTTTCCTGTTCTGTTTCATAATATGTCTCCTTTTTTGTGTGATCTTTGTTAGTTACCTCTCCGCCACGACATTCCATTTACCCTGTTTGAGATTGAATTTTATCCAGCGGTCGCACTCGCCTGCGTAAAGCTGCGAGGTCGCTCTGCCTTCGTCATAAACTAAGTTACCGTTGATGGTCACTCTGCTTATGCCTTCCTTTTTAGGGATACCTAAAGCACTTTTCGTGCCCGGAGGCACAATTAACTTCATTTCAAAATTATCGCTCCGGTCAAGAGTTAGTTCGATATTGCCGAAACGGGTTGGCACCACACTCTCGACTCTCTTGATACGGCCTGGTTGCGGAAGCACGGCAAACTCCTTGAAAGCGGGTCGGGTTGGCGCGATGCCTGCGCCATACTGGCTCAGCACCGTCAGCGGGCCACCTGACCAGGCGTGGTTATAGGTTCCCCCGCCGTAGCCCTTCTTGCCAATACCCCACCCCTCCCAGAGGGTGGTACAGTGCTGATCTTCGATCTGTTCCGACCAGCGTTTGAGCATGCGTTCCTCCGCTTCCTCGGGCGCATCCATCAGATAGAGAGCCTCGAGCACATACTTTTCCATGTAGGGACTGGCCTCATACTGACTCTTGAGTTGTCTGCGAATCGCTGGATAATAACCCGGCTCAGCAAGTCCCGCCACCACAGCCATTGCCTGAGCGCGATCGTCGGTCAGCCCTTTGTAACCGGGAGTGCGATATTTATCGCCCTGCCAGAAAGTTTTATTAAAAGCACTCTTAATGCGGTTCATCTTTGTCTGGTAACCGGCGATATCGTCCTCGTTGCCAGTCAGCCGGGCCATCTCGATGCAGGCTTTAAGGGTCAGAAAAACCCAGGCATTCTCCAGCACTGCGACATCTTTGTTTTTTCCCCAGTCGGTCCAGTCCCAATCACCGGTGCGGTGAATCACCAGACACTGATCATTCAACTGCCAGAGACTCATATAATCACGCACATGCGGATAGACATCCACGATGGTCTGGCGGTCGGCGGTGTACCAGTAGTATGTCCAGAAACCGTACCATCCCACACTGGCCAGCATCTGACGTGGCAGCTCTTTATACCAGGTACCGTCGCGCGGATTTTTAACCGACGGATCAGCCGGAATGCCAGCCGGCACCGGTGAATAAAGCACCCGGTCATCACGTTGCCAGCGTGCCAGCTCATAGATACCTTTTTTGGCCAGCAGCGGTCCTTTGACGGCATCGAACACATAGAAAGCCTCGCCCAGTTCGTTGACGGCATCGCCCCACCACTGCGCACGTTCCCGGTCGGGACAGTCCATATAGGTATCACGCATGGTCACATAGAGAGTTTGCATCGACTTCTGCCAGAGTGTGTTGAGGGCGGGCAGATCGCATTTGAACGAACCGGCAAACTCAGCGTTATAGCCGGTTTCACGATATTTGAGATCAAGCACCTCGACTCCCTCCGGCACAAAGTAGTGCATCTCATGTCCATTGATCCAGCCGAGCGATTCATACTCCTGGGTGCCCTCGCGGGTGGTGTATTCAGCACGCAGATTGAAAGCACCGCCGCCCTGATAATTGTCGGTCTGAATAATAATCGTTTTCCCGGCGGGTGCTCTGACTTTGAGCCAGGGTGTGAAATGGGCATTATACGGCAGTTGACAGACCATCCTGCGCATTCCGTTGGTGGTGGCATCCTCGGCGATGGAAAGATAATCCACCAGACCGGAATCCGCCCACTGCGCAATCGGACGTCTGATCAATTCATTCCAGGGCGCACAGGGCGGTCTGCCAACGACAGAAGCCTGTGGCCAGCTGTGATCGTTGTAGAGTTTTTCATACCAGCGGGTAAGCTGCCTGCGTGCATCAAAGGCGATATTGGACTCGGGCAGACGGAAGTTAGGCTGTGGACCCACGGTTTCCGTCAGATAGGCGGGGTTACGCCGCGCCTTCCAGGAGCCGTCGCTTACAATTTTCTGACCGTCGGCATCCAGTTCAAAGATCAAGCCGCATCTGCCGCTACTGTTGTGGGAAAAGCCCTGTTTGCCGAAATACCAGACTAGGATGGCCACATTGTTATGCCGGTTGTTGAGATAAGCGGTCAGGTCAACCTCATCATAATAGGTGTCCCGGGGTGTCGGTCCGCGTTTGAGCTGTCCTTCAAACACCACCATTTCGCCATTAACCCACAGCCAGTATTTGCTGTCGCAGGCAATATGCGCGACAGCTGATTGCGGTTTTCCCTGCAGATTGAAATTTTTGCGAAAACAATACCAACTGTTGGGCGTTTCAGCACTATCCGCCGCGATCCACTGCGCCTGCCAGTCGCGATGGATTGTCTGCGCACTGGCAGAGAGTAAAGCGTGAATCGAAAAGAGTAAAACGACAAATTTAATCCAGCTCATAACTATGAATCCCTTATCATGCAAATGATTTACTGATTTTTATAAATCCATGCTCCACCTGAAAAAACGGCAGAGGCAATAACTGCGCGCATAACCGCAATCATTTCTGTTACGGCTCTATGGTATGATTTGTCAGCTTTTATGTCAAGCAGCGCTATAATGACCAGCGGGGCAAATGTCTAATTTTTCGTATTTGGACCTCTTTTTGGCTCGCTCCTTGCTTTTGGAGAGCTCTTTCATGTGTCCTGAACAACCAGATATTTCCGTCAACCATTTTTAATCATCCCTGAATCTGCGCATTTTAAGTTGAACAATTGTTTATAAAAATGTAGAATACCAGCCAACTTTAATCTTAATTGATTTTATCATGCGGGCGTATGCGTATACAGCACGCCGACGATATTAAGCAGAACAATTGGAGATTCACCATGAAATATATAACGGCGTTTATTACAGCTCTGTCGCTCACTACACTCACGCAAGCCCAGCTGACGGGCAAATCCCCTTTTTCAGTGCACCTCGACACAATCGGCACTCGCTCATCCAATGCACTCGAATTTGCTGTGAAAATCGCAATTCCACCTGAACACGTCATCTACACCGAGAGCTTTGCGGTCACCACCGATGACAAATTTAAACTAGAGGCTCTCACTCACCCTGAATCCCACATGAAACCCGATCTGATTGACCCATCTGTCGAGGTTGAAGTCTACGACACCTCCATTGAAGCCCGTTACCGTTTGACCCCCGCTCCCGAAGGCGCAGCTGTTACTGTGGCGTTGCAGGGCTGCGATAAATCTGTCTGTTTCATGCCGGAAACACACACCTTCATCTTCGATCATAAAAGCGGTGAATTTGTCAGCGGCACCTCTGGAAAAACAGCTGACGATGCGCCCTCCGATGATCCTGACGGTGCGCACCGCTGGCTGCAGGGCGCAAGACTGACAACCGCCGGCGGCTACATGGCCGCTGATGATTTTTTGCTCTTTCTGGATAAGGCCGCCGGAAAGGATGTTGTCATGCACTCGGGATTTGGTCAGTTCCTTGATGATCCGGTCGTTTTTCTCAGAAACAACGGCGTTTTTCTAACGCTGATTCTGGTTCTGCTCGGCGGCGTGCTCTTAAATCTAACCCCCTGCGTATTGCCGATGATACCCATTAATTTAGCTATCATCGGTGCCGGAACCGGCACGAGAAGCAGAGGCTTTTTCAGGGGCATGGCTTATGGACTGGGTATTGTCGTGGTTTACGGCGGGCTGGGTTGGCTGATTCTGAGACTCGGACTCTTTTTCGGTGCCATCCAATCCAATCCCTGGTTCAATCTCGTCATCGGTCTTGTTTTTGTTGCTCTGTCACTGGCACTCTTTGATGTTTTTGTAATCGATTTTACCCGCTTTACCTCTTCACACAGCGATGAGGCGCATCGCAAAGGATTATTTGCCGCCTTCGCAATCGGATCTCTCAGTGCCCTGCTGGCCGGTGCATGTGTGGCACCGGTAGTCATTGCTGTGCTGCTGCTGGCCGGCAACCTCTATGCCGGGGGAATGCAGTCCGCGCAATTCCTGCCATTCGTTCTCGGTCTGGGCATGGCGCTGCCTTGGCCTTTTGCCGGAGCCGGACTTTCAGTGCTGCCGTCGCCGGGCATGTGGATGGTGCGTGTAAAACAAGTTTTCGGTGTTCTGATGGTTTTACTGGCACTCTATTACCTCTATTTGGCAGGCACAGGTTTCTTCGGTGCCAAAGTGGCGAGGGAAGACTCTATTCTCGCTGGCGATCATTCGGTCTGGATTGAAAAGGTGGAAGAGGCCCACAGCACCGGCAAACCCATTCTGGTAGATTTCTGGGCCACCTGGTGTAAGAACTGCGCCGTCATGGAAAAGAAAACCTTCAAAGAGGAAGCGGTCGCTGAGCGACTGCAGGATTATGTGTTCGTCAAGGTACAAGCGGAGAAGCCTGACCAATCACCGGCACGCGAGATGCTGGAAGCCTTCGAAGTGCGTGGTCTGCCCGGTTTTGCCGTGTTGACCTTTGAATAATCCCACCAGGTCATTGTGGGGGAATGCGGACGATACATCTGCCGCCACCCCCAAAAAATTTCACCACCAACCGTTTCCCATTTCCCGAACGTATCTACCTGCGCTCGCTTTACTTTCTTGTTTTTTGCAATGAAAACTGAGAGCATATGCAGAAACAAAAGTTGAGAGGAAACTTTCCATGCCATTGAACAGATATCTTTTAATGCCGATTGCTCTATTATTCTCTTTCTCATCAGCTTTGTCCGCGCCGAGCGTTTTCCGCTGTCAGGCGGAGGATGCCCGGCTCAACCCGCAAAGAGTCGAAGTGGTCTCCCAGAGCTCTTTTAAAGATGGACGCGGCGCGGCTCTCAAAACCGGACTGCAGGCGAACACACCGCCTAAGGGAACCGAAGCTGATCTGATTTTTTCAATAGACGAGCTTGACCCCGGAGCATATACCATCACAACCTTCGCCGCTGTGGACAGCGAAGGAGCCAGAATCATGAGTGAAGCCACCAGTAAATTTGATTCGCTCTATACCTCTCTTCAGATAGATGATGCGCTTCCCACCAGCCGCGTCATATTTGTGCCATGGGAAGAACCGGAGATGTGCTGGCAACGCCTCGGTATTTTTGATATCACCAATTCTGCACCGGTAATTAAATTCTGGCTTCCGCCCAATGTGCGCCTCGACCGGATAGAGGTGCGCAAATTCACAGCACCCGAAATACCTGATGAAGCCGTTAGCTACAAACCTTCGGTTGTACCGGGGCAGGAACATCCACGTCTGTGGATTACCGAAAAAGAACTATCACAGGTACGCGCCAATCTCAAACATCCTGAACATGCCAGACTTTGGAGTAAAGTTCAGAAGCAGGCATCGGAGAAGCCCGATGTAACCTTCCCCGACAATGCCGAGATGAAACACAACCGCAAACTGGAGGATATCGTCAAGGCCCGGGCCTTCGTTTATCTGATGACACAGGATAAAAAGACGGGCAGCGAGACCGTGCGTTTGATGCGTGAGTATATTTCACGGGTCTCATTCGGCAATCTGCTGGATATCACACGTGAAATCGGAGCCGCCATATATACAACTTCACTGGTTTACGACTGGTGCCATGACCTTTGTTCCCCGGCTGACCTTGAGCTTATGCGCGTGAACATGATTCGGCTGGCACGCGAAATGGAGTGCCAGTGGCCCCCCTTTCGCAACTCGATAGTCAATGGCCACGGCAATGAGGCTATGATCAACCGCGATCTTTTATCAATGGCAATCGCAGTTTACAATGAAAATCCCCTGCCTTATCAATACTGCGCCTATCGTATTCTTGAAGAGCTTGTACCGATGCGCCAATTCGAGTATCGTTCGCCGCGTCATAATCAGGGTGTCGGTTACGCCTCATACCGTTTCGGCTGGGAGATGCATGCCGTCTGGCTTTTACGCAAACTCGCAGATCGCGAAGTTTTCAATCCCAACATCAAAAAGGTTCCTCTTTACTGGCTCAACATGCGTCTGCCCGACGGCGAAATGTTGCGTGACGGTGACGGCACCCCGGGCGGAACATACTATCCCTTCACCCAGACTGCTCTGCTCTGTTACGCCTACAACAGGGATCCTGTTCTCAAGGGCGAATTTCAGAGGCAGAGTATCCGGCGCGTTGACCCGATACTCTTTCTGCTGCTCAACGACCCCTCGCTGCGTGCCGAACCCGATCTCAACAAAATTCCGCTGACTATCGACTTCGGACCGGTTTTGAGTGGCATGATTACCCGCACCGACTGGAACATGGGCACCAACGCCAGCAATACAGTGGTAGCTGAAATTAAAGGCGGAGGTTATCACTTCGGAAATCATCAGCATGCCGATGCCGGTGCGCTGCAGCTCTATTACCGCGGTTTACAGATTGTTGACCTCGGACAGTACAAATTCTACGGCACTCCCTATGACATGAATTTCAACAAGCGATCAATCGCGCACAGCATGATGCTGGTGGTCAATCCCAAGGAGAAGTTTCTGAAAACTCCGGGCAATGACGGCGGCTCGCGTTTTCTTCAAAGACATCCGCGCACCCCCGCACAAGTTGCCAAAGAACCTGTCTGGCACTATGGTCGCAAACTCTCCTGCGGTTTCGGTCCATCCAAGATGCGCCCGGAATACAGCTACTACGCCGCCGAACTCAGCTCGGCCTATTCCGACAAGATCACAGCCTTCACCCGTTCATGCTGTTTTCTCAATCTTAAACTGAACTCTCACCCGGCCTGCATGATTGTACTGGATGAGATTCACAGTTCGGATGCCTCATTTAAAAAATTCTGGCAGGTCAACACCCTGGAGACGCCAGTACGTACCCTGCAGGGAGTACAGCTGCATAACTCCGAAAACGGCCTTACCGGACGCGTTGACCTCTGCATGCTGCGTCCAACCTCCGACCAGCGCAAGATCGATATCAAAAGCGGCAAAGAAACCTTCAATGTTTTCGGATTTCAGGTGTCGCCTCCCAGATCCAACCGAGTGGAGGCTAAAGGCCACCGCGTGCTTTTCGCTCCGATAAAGGAACAAACACATGACACCTTTCTGACCTTGATCCAAACCTATGCTGACGGCTCACACCCGCTGCCGTACGAGCTTGTCGAGTCGGATCAATATTACATGCTGATTATCGCGGATCGAATTGTCTGCATGGCACGCAACGGAAAATTGCTCAACCAGCCCCTGAAGATCACTGTGCCAACCGAAGGCGTTGATTACAAGGTGACGCTTACAGCACTCCGTGAGGGTCGGTGGCTGATCGAATCTGCTCAGAAAGCTGATTCCATAGAGTGCGTCAAAGGCGACAACACCATCTCCTTCAACTCAAAAGGCGGCACATACCGCATAGCCCCAACCACGCTTTAGGCCTG
Organism: Kiritimatiellia bacterium; assembly: GCA_018399555.1. GTDB lineage: Bacteria > Verrucomicrobiota > Kiritimatiellia > RFP12 > UBA1067 > M55B167. Next base: position 8,242 of record JAGYOL010000119.1, read on the forward strand.
CTAAGCAGGATCGCCGGTGCTATTACGTAGGGCGGTGCTCCTGCGCCGCCTAAGCAGACGGCCCGGCTTGTCCCGCTATAG
>JAGYOL010000012.1 GCA_018399555.1 Kiritimatiellia bacterium
TTTTTCTCTTTATTCCTATGCAACGCGTAGCGTTGTTGACTAAACCAGCGGTGCATATCACCCAACTGTTCAATACATGAAAAACCATTTGCATATCACAGAGGCTCAGTTCCTCCTTCGCCAATCTCCTTCGCCAAGGCTTAGGCGTTCAAGAGGCTTCGGTGCTCAAGAGACTACGGCGGGACAAGTTGGTTCCCTGCCTGTGCGTAGCACGCAGACAGGCGGCTCCGCTAGTTTAGGTTTGATAAGTGGATGTTTTTTTGTTTAAATCAAGGTGTTTATTTTGAAAGGGATGCTTATATGAGTGAAGTGGATAGGGGAAGACGATCTTTAGGCTGTGGATACGGTTGCCTGCTGCTTTTGGCGGTTTTTGCGGGAATCTTCGCCGCATTCTTCGCGCTGTTCTGGTTCGGCGGACAGCGCGGAGCTTTTGAAACGGGTGAGTTTCAACGTCAGTTTGCCGGTGCCGTTCAATACGGTGGCTATGATCAGTTTCCGCGGATGACGGAAAAGTGGAGCTCCGGCTCCGGCACCACCAAGGTTGTGCGAATTCCCGTTTACGGCATGATAATGTTTGCGCAGCAGGGCATGTGGGGTGCCCGAGGTGCTGAAACCGTCCTGCGCTCAATCAGGCGGGCAACCCATGATCCCGATGTGAAGGCGATCATACTGGAAGTCAACAGCGGCGGCGGCGGGATCACGGCCAGCGATATACTTTACAAAGAACTGCAGGATTTCAAACAGGTTGATCCTCAACGCAGAATCGTGACCGTGATGGGTGATATCGCCGCATCGGGTGCCTATTACATTTCACTGCCATCGGATTGTATCATTGCGCATCCCACAACCGTTACCGGTTCAATCGGTGTGATTATGCAGTCATACAATATCAAAGAGCTTGCAGCTAAACTGGGCATCAAGGACATTACCGTCAAATCCGGTGAAAATAAGGATTTCTTCAATCCCTTTCAGGAGATAGACCCTGATCAGGTTGCCATTATGCAACGGGTTATCGAACGGATGCATGAACGTTTTATCACTCTGGTTTCAGAGAATCGCGGTCTCTCGCGGGAGGTGGTTGCTGAATTGGCGGATGGACGCGTTTTTCTGGCGGATGAAGCGGTGCGCAACGGTTTGATCGATGAAATCGGTTACTATCAGAGTGCCGAAACGAAGCTTGCCGAGTTGCTGGATGTTGAAATGGTGAAGGTTTTCCGTTATGAGGAGCAGATCTCGCTCGGTGATATTTTCCGGGGAGGGCCGGGTATCGGCACCCGGCTTCATGGACTGCTGCGTGGTGAAACGTCCGCTTCCGGTCTGATGTATCTCTGGCAACCCTCCGCTGTCGGCGAGTGAGATTATCTTCCATCTGGCGGAGTGGGATTCAGGGGTTTGCGCATGCGGTTCGCCCAGGGTCAATATGTACATATGGTGGGCATTTGCGGAGTCGGCATGGCCGGTCTGGCGCGTCTGCTGCATGCGCGCGGCTGCGTTGTCAGCGGCTGTGATGTCGAGCTGAACACATCGGCGGATGATTTGCGCGAGATCGGTGTGGCCGTCGTGCAGGGGCACGGTTCGGCTCATATTGAAGATCTGCCGACCAATGCGGTGGTTGTGGTTACACCGGCTGTGCCTGCTGATGAAGATGAGATTCTTGGTGCCCGTCGGCGCGGCTTGAAAATTATTTCGCGAGGCCAGGTGCTGGCTGCACTGACTTCTGCGCGTGACAGCGTGGCCGTCTGCGGAACACATGGAAAAACTACGACCAGCTGTTTCACCGCCCGCCTTTTTCAGGAGCTGGGGGCGGATCCCGACTGGTGTATCGGCGGCTGCACCGTGACACTCGGAAAAGTTGCCGAAGCGGGTCATAACGACCTGCTGATTGTAGAGGCGGACGAAAGCGACGGCACTCTGCGCTGTTATTCGCCCGTGACTATTGTTCTGCTGAATGTCGATATCGATCATCTGGAACATTTTGCGGGAGAGGCAGAGCTGATTGAGTGTTACAGTATGGCAGTTCGGCAGACCAGGGATGCGGTCTGCGTCAATCGTGATGACCAACGTGCCTGGCGTATCGCACAGGATTACGGCGGCGGCATCCTGAGCTTTGGTTTTCATGCGGAGGCGCGGTTGCGGGCGATCGATATAGATGTTTCCGGCAACCACTCCGGTTTCAAAGTGATTTACGAAGATTGTGAGTGTGCACAGATCAGAATTGGTGTGGGGGGGCGGCACAATATCACTAATGCTCTGGGTGCGGCGGCGGCGGCACTGTCGCGCGGCTTCGATCTGCATGCGATCTGCGCTGCGCTGCCGCGGGCTTGCAGTGAGCTGCCGGCCCGCCGCTTTGAGTCAATAGGGTCAGTAAATGGTGTGCGCTACGTAGCTGACTACGCGCATCACCCGGCTGAAATCCGCGCTGCGACAGGCATGGCGCTTGACTGCTCGGCACTCCGGGTTGTGGCAGTATTCCAACCGCATCGTTATACTCGTACACGTGCATTGGGAGCTGATTTTCCTGAGGCATTCGCCGGAGTGGATGAGGTTGTGCTGCTGCCGGTGTATCCGGCATCGGAGCAACCGCTGCGCGGCGGTTGTGCCTGCAACCTCTATGCCGCATTCAGAGAGCGTCTGCCGCAGCTGCCGCTGACCTATACCTCCGGATTGGAGGAGTGTGCTGGCTATCTCCGGCGCAGCTGCCGCAGCGGTGATCTGGTGATGCTGATCGGTGCCGGCGATGTAATAAACTTGAAGCAGTTGATCTTCACAGATGCGGCTCCGGTTGACGGAGAGTTTTGCCAGGCTCTGGCTCAACTGGCCGGTGAATCGTTCAGCCAGGCTGCGCAACTGACCGAGTTTTCGGTTTTTCCGACACGTGGTACTGGAAATGCGGTTTACGTACGTTCTATGCCGGCACTTCAAAGGGTTGTAAATTTATGCCGCAAATTCAAGGTCAAGTGCCGTCCTGCCGGGCTGGGATTCAACACGCTCATCAGTGACTGCGGTTACGATGGTCTGTTTGTGCGGCTTGCCGGCGATGAATTCGAGAGTGTTGTCATAAGCGGAAATCGGGTGCGAGCCGGCGGCGGTGTCAACTCTGCGCGGCTGCTTGACGCTCTGCAGCGTGCCGAACTGACCGGATTGGAGTTTATGGAGGGTATTCCCGGAACTTTGGGAGGATGGCTTGCGATGAATGCCGGAGCGCACGGCAGTGAACTGGGTGATCACGTGAAAGAGCTCGAAATTGTCACCTTCGATGGTAGATTGAAGTATCTCGGGGCGGATGAGTGCGGTTTTGAATATCGAAATTGCCGGGCATTGGAAAATGCGTTTGCGGTCGGCTGTACATTTGATTTGCGGAGAACAGAGCGCAGTGAGGTTGCCGGTGCCCGCCGCCAGATTCGCAACCGGCGTATCCCGCTGCGAGGCTTGCGAACAGCGGGTTCTGTTTTTAAAAATCCGCCTGGTGATCATGCCGGACGGTTGTTGGAAAATTCCGGCTGCAAATCACTGCGTGTAGGCGGTGCCTTTGTTGCCGATTTTCACGCCAATATAGTGGCTCTCGATGACACGGGCACAGCTTCGGATGTTATGGCACTGGTGCAGATTATGCGTGAGCGTGTCAGATTTGATGCTGAGGTGGAATTGCAATGTGAGATAAAAGGAGTCTGGTGATGCTGAAAGTTGCTGTGTTAATGGGGGGCACCTCGCAGGAGAGAGAGATATCAATGAAATCAGGCAATGCTGTGGCAGCGGCTCTGGAGCGCAGGGGCTATCAGACACTGCCGGTTGTTCTGAATGAGGATAGTCTTACCGCATTGCCTGATGGAGTCGATGCTGTTTTTATCGCTCTGCATGGCGGTTATGGTGAAAACGGCGGGGTTCAGGCTGATCTGGATGCACGCGGTATAGCCTACACAGGGCCGGGTGCCGCCGCCAGCCGTCTGGCAATGGACAAGATTGCTGCCAAAAAACTGCTAGTCGCTGCCGGTATTCCCACAGCCGAGTGGGAGGTTTTAAGATACGGTGAAGCGTTGCGCAAGTTGAATTTTCCGGTTGTTGTGAAACCGCCCCGTGAGGGTTCCAGTGTGGGGGTTGCCAAAGTGAATGCAGCTGACGAACTGCCGGCCGCTTTGTCGGCAGCCTGTGCAGCTGATGCGCTGGGTGAGGCCTTGGTCGAAGGCTACATTGCGGGACGTGAATGGACCGTCGGCATCATCGGTGAACAGGTGCTGCCGGTGGTCGAGATTCTGGCACCGGACGGCTGGTACGGATTTGAAGCAAAATATACCCAGGGCCTTTCACATTTCGGGTTTCCTGATCCGGATGCAGAGGGTCCGCTGATCGACGAAGCGCAACGCCGGGCACTCTCAGCATACGATGCTCTGGGGTGCCGGGGGGTGAGCCGCGTGGATTTTCGCATAACTCCGGACGGCACCTGTTCGGTGCTGGAGGTCAACACTGTTCCGGGGATGACGTCAACCAGTCTTCTGCCGCGTGCGGCAGCTCGGGCCGGTCTGGATTTTGATGATCTTTGTTCAAAGCTGGTTGAGTTATCGGCCCACGATTGATATCATGAGGGGCAGATCAATACGGATATCGCAGTGAAATTTGAGCTACTCAGAAATATTTTCAGATCAGGCGGAAAATCCGCAGCGCCGAAAAACGCAAAAAGCAGCGCACGGGCAAATTCCCGCTCGCGCCGCAGTGGTCGTCGCGGTTCGGAAATGCCCCCTTGGGTCAGGAAGGTATTGAAATTCAGTGCGGTGCTTCTGGCAGTACTCCTGATTCTGGCGGTGTTCCAGCAAGCCTTTTACAGCTTTTACTTTCGTTCTAACTCCTTGTTTGTCGTCAAAGACATAAAGAAAAATGTCAATATAGATACCGGCAAAACTGTGACCTCCGATCTGATCAAAGAGTTTCTGGGCATTCAGGAGGGTGTCAACCTCTTTTCTATCAATGTTGATGCCAAGCGGGCTGAGTTGCTGCGTATAGCACCCAGCATTAAGGATATTGTGATTGTCAGACGTATGCCCGATGTTTTAGATGTTTCCATTATCGAAAGAGATCCGGTGGTGCGCATCGGTCAGGATGGACGGGTTGCTGATGAAGCGGGCGTCGTTTTTGTGCGCTATAAAAACACCGAGGGATTGCCGGTAATAATTCACTCATCCGGCAACAGGAAAGCCCGACCGGGCGACCGTCTGAGTGCGATGGATTTGGCGGCGGTTAAACTGGCTGCCTCCACTTTCCGCCCTGAGTGCAAATTACGTATGCACACCCTCGATTCATCATTCACCCGTTATATAAAACTCACATTTCACGACGGACGTACGGCCAAAATAGCCTGGCAAGATATGACGGAGTTCAATAAAGACTCATACCGGAAGATGATCAGGCAGTATGATAATCTAGTACAGTGTATGATTTCAGATGTCGGAAAAATACATTATGCCTGGGATGCCCAGCTCGAACGACGTATCTTCGGGAAACGACGCAATTTCACAGAGTAGGAGATAACATTGAAAAAAGATCCAATAGCTGTGTTGGAAATAGGTACCTCTCGCACAGTTGTCTGTGTGGGAGAACCCGACGACAGCGGTAATATACGATTGACCGGTATGGGCAGTTTTCCAACTAACGGAGTACGCAAGGGCCAGATAATCGATTTCAAAAAGGTCGCCAACGGAGTTGAGGCAGCCCGGGTGCAGGCAGAGGATGAGTCGGAAATAAATATCTGGCAGGTTCATCTGGCGGTGACCGGCGCACACATCACTGCGCAACCGCACTTGGAAAGAGTCGCCATTCAGGCGGCGGATAAAATTGTGACATCCGATGACATTGAGGAGCTGGATGATATTCTGAGTGAACCGGTGCTGGATGCCGAGCGAGTTTTGCTGCATACTTTGAACCAGTATTGGGATGTTGATGACCAGAACGGCATCGCCAATCCGGAAGGTATGCGATGCAATATGCTGTCCCGCAACGCTCTGGTTGTCAGCGGACTGCAGAATCGCGTGGACAACTTCAAGCAGGTGGTGGCCGATCTCAAGATGGATGTTGTTGATGTCGTTTTTGATGGTGTGGCGGCTTCGCGGGCGGTTCTCAGCACCGCGCAGAAACGCGATGGTGTCGTGCTGATTGATCTCGGGGCAGGCACGACTTCGGTCATGGTTTTTCAGAACCAGGTGGTTACAGAACTCTTCTGTCTGGGAGTCGGAGGCGACCACGTGACATACGATATTGCCTGCGGCTTCAATATAAACTGGAGCAAGGCCGAAGAGATCAAATGTAAATTCGGGCGCGCCACTTTGGATGCGCAATCTGCTCAGGAACGTATTAAAATTCCAGGTCGTGAAACCTTCGGACCTGATTCGATCAATGCCAAGTCACTCCAGGTCATTATCAATGCCCGCTTGGATGAGATATTTAAAATTATTAAAGACCGCCTGCAGGAAGCAGGCTTGATGTTCAATCTCGGTGCAGGTCTGGTGCTGACCGGCGGCGGTGCGGCACTCACTGATATTGAAAGCCTCGCACAAAGGATTTTCAATCTGCCCTGCCATAAAGGTAAAATCCTCAATGTTGACGGTTTTTCCGAACGCAGTGATCCCGAGTCTTACGCAACTGTTGCGGGATTGCTCCGATATGCGTATGATGCGTTAGAAACGAAGAAAAATAGCAGAGGAATCTGGGGCAGGTTCTCAGAAAAATTCCTGGGAAAATAATTTATGATAGCAAGATCAGATATGTTGCTGCTGGGAGTAGGCGGCGGCGGTTGTGCGATCACATGTGCCGTTGTCAAACAAGCCGACGTTAATTTCAAGGCATTGGCCGTCGATACCGATGCCGGCTCAAGTCGCGAGGCCGGTGATAACGCGATTGATTTTCTGCTCATAGGTCGCGATCGTCTGATGGGAAAGGGCACCGGTGGTGATGTGGCCAGCGGACGGGTGGCGGCCGATGACGACATGCAGCGTCTGGACCCGTTTCTCAGCGAGGTGCGGCTGGCGGTGGTGGTCTGCTCTCTCGGCTCTGGAACCGGTGGCGGTGCAACTCCGAAAATCCTGGATTATCTCTCCGATCGCGGCATTACAACCCTCTGCTTTGCCACACTTCCCTTTCAATTTGAGAGCGCCAGCCGGGTCGCATGTGCCGCAGGTATAACTTCGCTGCTTGCCGAAAGTGCCGATACACTAATCACACTGCCGCTGGATCAACTGCATGAATGCAGCACGGATGACAATCTGAAACAGTGTGTCGATGTGGCCGCCGGAATCATAGGTGCCGGCGTGGCACTTGTGTGGCGCATGGTCTGTATGCCAGGCTATATCCAGCTTGATTCCGAGAAAATCAGAACTCTGGTGGTTGGCGGCAGGATGGCGAAACTTGGATTTGCCGGCAGTTCTGATCAGATTGAAGAGCGCGCCGCGGTTGTTCTGGATGGGCTGAGCTCGTTTCCGCTGTTACGGGAGGAAAAGGGCGGAATTCGCGCCGCGGAAGCACTGTTGGTCGGTATAATCGGCGGTGACGATCTGCGCCTTTCAGAGATCAGGCAGATTATGAACGGGATCAAAGCTCTTTACAATAAGGATGTTCGCGTTGAAATGGGTACTGTGCAGGATTCACTCTATAACGGACGTATCGATGTGGTGCTGCTGGCTTTCCGGAATCGGACACCGTTCACCGGTGCTGTCGCTGCGGTACAGCCCGTACTCGGCGATGAACCGCCCGTTGCGGATGTTTTGACTGTTGTGAAACAGACGCGCAAGGCCAAAGTACGCGGCGGTAGCCGCCTGTCCGTCGGTTCAAGCGGACGTGGCAGATTCCAGAACTGTGATCCCACCCTTCATTGCGGGGTTGATCTGGATGTGCCGACCTACCTGCGCTACGGATTAAATATCGAGAAGTGATGACTCTCTGTCGGCACTTGAAGGTTGTTTGCGACAGCCTGCGGCAACCGCTTGCGGCATGTTCCATGAATAGTCGATCCGGAAGCGGTGAATACCGAGTTTAAGAGCCTGTTTGATCAATGCGCTTCTGTCCAGCGGCCTGGCTGCGATGGTAATCCATAAATTTCCTTTCCGCCAAACTCGCAGATCTGTCCCCGCCAAGCTTTGCAGCTCTGTGCAGTGCGCCTCCGCTTTACCCTCTGCCAGCGGAGGTGTGGCGGAGATGTAAAGCGGGGTGTGCTGAAATATCAGCAGTTCTTGTTCACATAACTTTTCACTGCATGGATGGAGTGTCTGAAGATCAGACTCCGGTGAGGTCACGTGTGAAACAAAATCCATCTCATGAAGTTGACGGGCCGCTTCGCTGTTGCCGGCATAAAGTGTCCAGTCAGCTGATATGGGTTTGATTCCGCAGTTGCGCAACATACGGTAGCCAGCCAGACCCGGTGTTTCCCACTGTGTGTAACCGCATTGTGCAAGCTGACGTATATTGTGCTGCAGTGCTGTGCGGCTGTCTGCGCGAATAATAAGCGGCAGGGCTGGCGTCACCAACTCTGTCTTGGGCACGGCCCCGCGCAGCAATTCAATTTTTTCCAGCAGCAGTTCAGGTGCGCGTTCATCAATTTCAACGACCAGTCGATCACACTCTGCGACAAAGTCGGGTAGGGGTAGTAGAGCCGAAATGTGCAGCTTGAGCGTGATTGTGACTTTGGGCGCGATGGATGCGGTTGCCGAAGTATGTGACGCCTTGAACGATGATGCATACGCTTTAAATCTGCAGTCGAGACGCTGGGCGCGTTCTCTTTCCAATTCGACAACCAGATCACGGCGCGCTTTGTTCAGTAATGCGGGGGGAGCAAAGAGCCCCTTGTCGTCCAGGAGTCGTACGGAGTCGGCATACCAGCGAGTGCCGCCCAGCCTGGAACAGGCTTTTCGCACAGCAGTTGCACTCAGAACGGGATTGTCTGCCGGCTGTAGCTCTGAATTGACACTCACCTCTGCTGCGTCACCGGTTATTACTGAGCAACCCTGCATCAAAAGCCCATCCTCTTTCAAGGTCACACATATCCGCAGGGGAATGCCGGTGTTCAGGTCAGCGGGACGCGGGCGTTTAAAACGATATTTTTGTTGAACCTCCTGTGATGCGGAGCAGTAGATCGGGGTGCCGGGTGCTATGAATGGAACGGGTTGTTCCGTGATTAAAATTTCAAGATAGCTGCCAGCCGACACACTCAGTATTTCGTTTTTTTCTCTGTGTCTGCGCATAGAACGAATTGAAAACCCGAAGGGCCTTGACATATTGCTGATATCGATTTGAATGCCGTCGAATTTTTTTAAAGTCCGTGTTGTTTTGAAATACAACCACTGATTGTTCGTGTTGTCACTATAGACAGAGAGCACTTTGCCGATGAGAGCTCCTCTGTGACCGATGGTCTTCGAGTCAATCACGGCATCGGGTTGCTGAGATGTGGAAAAGGAGTAGAGTGTTGTCCAGGGACGACTGAAAACGGTCTGGATTTCCTCAGTTGCCTCTCGTTCATCCCGGGGTGTCAGTTTGCCGTCGAGTTTGCGACGATAAGCGGATGTTACGCAGGCAACGTAAAGCGGATTTTTCATGCGTCCTTCAATTTTCAGAGAGTGCACTCCGGTTGCGGTGAGTTGATCGAGAATGGGCAGCAGGGCCAAATCTTTCATTGAGAAGGGATGGCTGATTGATCTGCTGCTGTCTGAAAAAGGGTGACGGCAGCAATAGGCGCATTGGCCCCGGTTGCCGCTGCGTCCGGTTGTCATGGCTGAGAACAGACACAATCCGCTGTAGCTGTAACATAGAGCACCGTGGATGAATATCTCAATTTCGACGCCACAGTGACTGACTATTGCTTCAATTTCCTGCAGGGTGAGCTCACGTGCTGTCACTACGCGCCGGAAACCCAGGTCGCGCAGTGCCATAACGTCATCAATGCTGTGAGCGGCCATCTGTGTGCTGGCATGCATCTCAATTTCAGGAAAATGTCTGCGGATAATACGCGCGGCACCGATGTCTTGCACAATCACACCGTCAGGCCGCAACTCCTCAGCCAGTTCAAGCATTTTGAAAAAATCAGGCAGTTCGCTGTCGGTCAGCAATGTGTTGAGTGTGATGTAAATCTTTTTGGTCGGAGTAAAAGTTCTGGCGTAGGCTGATAGCAGAGCGAGTTCTTCAAAGGTTGAATTATCTGCTTCGGCTCTGGCAGAAAAACTCTTTAATCCGAGATATACGGCATCCGCGCCATATTGAAAAGCGGCAATGGCTGCATCATAAGAGCCAGCAGGTGACAACAATTCCGGTTTCATAACAGTTTGTTTTGCAGTAAAGCGCCTTCAGCAGTTCTCAATCATTCTGATCAGCAACTCCTTGATCAGCCCGGACTCTCCCAGATGAGCTCCGATTGTAATCGACAGTTGCGGGTATAATTTTCCGGCTTCTTCGAGTGCCGCCGGTATATCGCGAGTGACATGTCGTCCAGAGTTGAGAAAGTAGGGCAGCACCGTTACGCTGGATGCTCCGTCCCGGACACAGGCACCCACACCCTCCGTAATTGATGGCTGCGCCATGTCAAGAAAAGCGGCATGTATGATCCCGATACCGTTTTTCCGGGCGGTATCGCGCAGTTGACCGGCAAGAGCCAGAACTTCATCATTGGATGCCTGTCGGCGGCTGCCGTGTGCCACTAGCAAGATTGCTTTCATCGCTGCTTACCTTGTTATTGTTTTTAATCATAATCGGTTCGTGAAAATTCTGAAAGGTAAATGCCACGGAGTGGTGATAACCGTTCTCGGCCTTGGCAATATATTTGGGAATGAAAGCGTGCGGCAGATGAGAGTCGACACAGGTTGCGACGGTATGATGGCCGGCTTGCTGCCAGGAGTCATACTGGGGGTTCATAATGTGACAATTTACGCAGGCGCGGGGATCAGCACTCAGATATGAGAAACCTTCGGCATACTTGAAGGTGTATGCTCCGGTGCCGAGCAAGGCACCCAGCGTGATGGCGGCGGCACAAATCTGCTTAGCTCCTGTCATTACTCCCATTATCGCAAGTGATTAAATAAAATACAAGCGGGTATAGCCGTTTTTTGGCGTGTATGAGCTGATGCTGTAATTTGCGGACGGCCAAAAAAGATAAGATTATAGTGGTTTTTAGCAATGAATTTTGCTATTTTAAAACCCTTTAACCCGGAAATTGGGTATTTAGAGGGGGTTCCGCTCTGTTTGAGTGAACAGAGATTGAAAGGAACTCAGATTATTAACACTGAAAAAACGCCTGTGCAAGGTCAGTCGTCTCATCAATGTAATGAGACACATTCAATCACTTTGTCAGGTGGGAAATCCATAATATGGCAATTCGCAAACCCCAGGCAGCTAAACCGAAAACAGGCCCCATGTATGAGGCAATGGAAGCTGCCTTGACCCAGCAGATGCAACAGTTCACGGCAGGGTCGATTATCAAGGGTAAGGTAAGCGGTATCAAAGGCAACGAGGTTCTTGTTGATATCGGCTACAAATCTGAAGGCATTGTTAATGCGAACGAGTTCGAAGATGTTTCCACCGTGAACGTCGGCGATGTTATCGATGTGTTGCTGGTTGAGCTTGAGAGCGACAACGGCATGGTGAATCTGAGCAAGGCCCGCGCGGATGAGAAGTTGCGCTGGGATGCCGTGCTTGAAAAATATACCGAAGGATGCATGGTTACGGGTGTGATTCGTAACAGGGTGCGCGGCGGTCTGATTGTTGATGTTGATGGTGTCGATTCCTTCCTGCCGGGTTCACAGATCGATGTGACACCGGTTGGTGATGTCGATGATTTTATCGGTCAGAGCTTTGAGTTTAAAGTTATTAAGATCAGCAATGAACGTAGAAATATAATTGTTTCACGGCGCGAGCTTATCGAAGAGCGCATGGCTGACAAGAAACGTGAGCTGCTGGCTTCAATTGAAAAGGATCAGCAACGTACAGGGCGCGTCAAGAATATCACTGACTTCGGTGCTTTTGTTGATCTCGACGGTTTGGACGGACTGCTGCACATAACCGATATGAGCTGGGGCCGAATCAAACATCCGAGCGAGATGCTCAAGGTGGGTCAGGAACTCGAAGTCGTGATCCTGGATGTTGACATGGAACGCGAACGGGTCTCGCTGGGTCTCAAACAGGCTACACCTAATCCGTGGGAGGATATCGAAGGCAACTTCCCGATCGGTAGCCGTCTGCGCGGCAAGGTCGTCAATCTTGTGCCGTATGGCGCCTTTGTCGAAATTCAGCCCGGTATCGAGGGTCTGGTGCATGTTTCAGAGTTTTCATGGACAAAACGGGTCGCACGTGCCTCGGATGTACTTAACGTCGGTGATGAAGTGGATGTTGTGGTGCTCAGTATCGATGCTGATAATCAGAAGATCGCACTGGGCATACGTCAGACCGAGGATAATCCCTGGGATACCGTGCAGGATCGTTATCCGGTTGGCAGCCGTATCAGCGGCAAGGTACGTAACTTCACGACTTACGGGGCCTTTGTCGAATTGGAAGAGGGTATTGACGGCATGATCCACGTCTCCGACATGTCCTGGACCCGCAAGATCAACCATCCTAGTGAGGTTCTTCAGAAGGGGCAGGAGGTTGATGCGGTAGTGCTTGAGGTCAATCCCGCTGATCAGCGCATCAGTCTGGGGCTGAAACAGGCCAGCGACGATCCCTGGAACACAATCACAGCCCGCTTCGCAATCGGTCAGGTTGTAAAGGGCAGGGTCTCCAAGATCGCCTCTTTCGGTGCTTTCGTCGAACTGGAAGACGGTGTCGACGGACTTGTACATATCTCGCAGATTTCGGATCAGCATGTTGAAAAGGTCAAGGATGTTCTCAAGGTCGGCGATGAGGTCGAAGCCCGTATCGTCAAGATCGACAGCGATGAACGCCGTATCGGGCTGAGCATCAAAGCTGTCAATATGGATGAGACCGAGATCGAAGAGCTCACCCGCGATCTCAGTGTCACGGATCTGAAGCCCGGCGAGAATCTGGTCGGTCTGGCTGCCGCCTTCGATGACGCCTTCGCACAGAGCGAAAGCGAAGAGTGGCATCCCGGTGATAACTGATTGACACTTTAGAAAAGAGGGCGTCTGGCGACAGGCGCCCTTTTTTGACAGGGTGAACGGTAGAATTGATGGGCAGCCGCCCTCACGGCAATTAAGTCAGAGAACAGAAGCTGAAAGAAAAATAAATGGCTAATGTATTGGATACACTTAAAGCTCGTTATCTGTTTGAAGATATGACCTCTCCGGATCTGGCTGCGGCACTGGATCAGAAACTCACCGTATATGCCGGATTTGACCCGACTGCCGAGAGCCTGCAGGCCGGTAATTTTGTCACTATCATGGCACTGGCTCATATGCAGCGTCAGGGACACAAGGTGATTGCTCTGGTCGGTGGAGCAACCGGTCTGATCGGCGACCCTTCGGGCAAATCAAAGGAGCGTAATCTGCTGACAGTCGAGACTGTGCAGCGTAATCTCGAGGGTATCCGGGAGAATCTTTCACGCTTTCTTGATTTTAACCCGAATGGCGAAAATCCGGCAGTCATGGTGAATAACTATGATTGGTTTAAGGATATATCCTTCATTGACATTCTGCGTGATGTGGGACGATACTTCCGCATGACCCAGATGCTTGCCAGAGAGAGTGTCAAAAAACGACTCGACTCTGAGGAAGGTATGAGTTTCACCGAGTTTTGCTACCAGATTTTGCAGGGGTATGATTTCTGCCACCTTTATAAGGAGTACGGCTGCCGTTTGCAGATCGGCGGTTCCGATCAGTGGGGCAATATCACCGCCGGAACCGATCTTGTACGTAAACTCTGCGGGGAAGAGGTCTTCGGCATGACATTCCCGCTGGTCTGCGACAGCAACGGGAATAAATTCGGCAAAAGTGAGGGGAATGCCATATATCTCGATGCCCGGAAAACCTCATATTATGAGTTCTATCAGTTTTTCATGCGTACTCTCGATGCCGATGTGATCCGTTTTCTCAAGATATTCACATTTCTTCCGCAGGAACGTATCGACGAACTCGCTGAATGTGTGGCGTGCGAGCCGGAGAAACGCGAAGCCCAGAGGGTGCTTGCCGAGGAACTGACCCGTTGTGTGCATGGCGAGGGTGGTTTGAGTGTGGCCCGGAAAGCTACGGAGGTGCTTTTCGGCGGATCAATGGAGGGTCTCGGTGCCGGAGAGCTCACCCGGATTTTTGCCGATGTGCCCTCCGGCACTCTGGCACGAGATCATGTTGTCGGCAGAGCTGCCTTTGAGGTGATTGCCGCTGCCGGAATGATCTCCAGCAAAGGCGAGGCGCGTCGTCTGGTTCAGCAGGGCGGTTTGAGTATCAACAACCACAAGGCCGGGGGGCTGGAGCGTCTGATAACGGCGGAAGACCTGATAGACGGAACGCTTGTGGTTTTGCGCAGTGGCAAAAAGAAGTACTTTCTGCTGAAAATTATTTAATCAGCTCATTGCCGGCCATGTGATAAAATCGTTGCTGTCCAATAACTGAAACAATGAAAATCAATGGATATACAGTGCAATTTAATGAGGGCGCGACTATTCTGGAGGTTGCGACCGCTGCCGGTATTTTTATCCCGACACTCTGTTATAAAAAAGAGTTGCAACCTTCCGGAGGATGCGGTGTGTGTACCGTGGAGGATATCAACACCGGGAACTTGCTGCCAGCCTGCGCTACGTGCGCTCAGAACGACCAGAACATCAGCACAACATCCGACCGGGTTATCAGGTTGCGTAAATCCGCGCTGGTGCTGCTGCTGAGCGACCATCCCGCCGATTGCGAAGCACCTTGCCAGATGGCCTGTCCCTCCGGGCTGCCGGTGCAGCGGATGCTCGAGTCGGTGGCTGCCGGTAAATGGGATGACGCGCGCAGGATTGCTTTGCAATATCCCTTTGTCTGCGGTGATAAGGTTGACGATACACCTTGTGAACGCGTCTGCCGACGCTCAAAGCTCGGCGGTGCCGTGGCGATCTGTGCAATCCATCGCTACTTGTGTTCAGAAGAGTATCCGGTGTCATCCGATAAAAAAAGTGACCAAAGAAAATTTCGCCGCACTTCAACCTTCCGGTCGCGGATGCGGGGGTTGTCAGCCGAAGAGATGCTGTCTCTTGCCGCAGAGAAAGGTGATCGTGCTTTTAAAGGTGGCGCAACCATGGATCAAGACGCAATGCGCTATGAAGCACGACGCTGCCTGCAGTGCGGCTGTGAACGGCCAGATAACTGTGAACTCCGCGATCTTTGTGCCGCATTTGATGTAAAACAGCCGCCCGCTTCCCGTACCAATCGCAGAATATACAGGGAGCGCGGAGCAGGAGGCTTTCGTTTCGATTCATCCAGATGTATTCTGTGCGAACGCTGCGTACGTGCCGCAGCCCGGTTGAACGTCATTGTGGCACCGGGTATTCAGGGGCGCGGATTTGACTCCCGCATTGCGCCGCCGCTTGCCCGGAGCTGGGATGATATCGATGAAAAAACTCTCAGAGTATGCGTTCAGGCATGTCCGACCGGTGCAATGGCCATGCGCTGAACCCCCGGAAGATAACTCCACCTGAGTGGATTGACAAGGTTAACGGTATTGACTGTCAGACAAAGACAATGCGATAACCGGTCTGTAAATAAACCAAATGGTGGACATGACACGTTCAGGAATTTATGGTTTAATCACGCTGACTATGGCTGAGAAGCTCGCGTAAGTCAACCGGGCGGGCCTTCACTTGATAGAATATTCCATCTGCGGGGCGGTGCGATGATTAAAATAAAAAAAGGTTTGGATCTGCCTGTTCTCGGTAAGCCGGATGAAAAGGTCGCTGAATTCAAGGCAACCGGCCATGTGGCAGTAACCGGTCTGGATTATGTCGGACTGAAGCCCGGCATGACTGTAAAAGAGAATCAGGTTGTCCGGAAGGGAGAACCGTTGTTTGCCGCAAAGGAAAACAGCGGCGTGGTATTCACCGCACCCTGCGCCGGGCGTGTGGCGGTGATCAACCGCGGCCCGCGGCGTGTGTTGGAGTCGGTTGTGATAGAGGTTGATCCTGAGGGAGAAAGCCGTAGCTTCGACACCATCACCGATGAGCGGCTGAACGATGCTTCATCCGGGGAAATAATCTCTGTTTTAATTGATTCGGGATTATTCACCGCTTTCCGTCAACGGCCCTTCTCACGGATTCCCGCACCTGAGAGCAGACCGCACTCGATTTTCGTCACTTCAATCGATAGTGATCCGCTCGGTTTCGATCCCGGAATTGTGATTTCCCGCTATGTAAATGATTTCGTCCGCGGTCTGACCGCCCTGACCCGCATTACGCAGAGCGAGGTCTATAATGTGGTGCATGAGAATTTCAATATCGAACTGCCACCGATTGAGCACTGCCTGACCTTGAAATTCGGTGGCAGACACCCCTGCGGGCTGGTCGGCACACACATTCACATGCTCGACCCGGTGCATGAAAATAAAGCGATCTGGCATATTGGAGCACAGGATGTGATTGCGATTGGACGTCTGCTGGTGACCGGTGAGCTGTGGAACGAGCGTTTTGTGGCCCTGGGAGGTCCCCCGTTTCAGGAACCCCGTATTCTGCATACCACAATCGGGGCCGACATTCTGGAGTTGACTGAAGGAGAGTTGACCGATGATCGTCCGGTGCGGCTGATCGCCGGTTCAATCCTCAATGGCCGCAGAGTAGAGGGTGCTGTACGCTATCTGGATCGCTACAGCTATAAGATAGGCGCGCTTGACGAAGATCATGGCCGTAAACTGCTGGGGTGGATACGACCTGGATTGAAACAGCATTCGGCTGGAAAAACCTTTTTGTCATCGCTCTTTCCAGCTAGAAAGCTGAACATCACATCGAAGCGTAACGGCGGGGTGCGTCCGGTTGTACCGCTGGGAATATTTGAGCAGCTCATGCCGCTTGATATTCTGCCCACTCAGCTTGCCAAGGCACTGCTGATGCGGGATATCGAGGATTGTCTGCGTCTGGGAGTGCTGGAACTCGATGAGGAGGACCTCGCATTGATGACCTACGCCTGCTCCGGCAAGAATGATTACGGCGCATTGCTGCGCGAGGTTTTGGAGATCGTTTTTAAGGAGGGGGCATGAAGTTTCTGAGAAATATGCTGGATAAGATCGAGCCTAATTTCCGTGAAGGTGGCAAACTCGAGTTCTTCTATCCTTTCTATGAGGCGATGGACACCTTTTTCTATAATGTCGGTGATACCAACACCGGACGGGTGCATGTGCGTGACAGTGTTGACTTGAAACGCAATATGATTCTGGTGATGATTGCTCTGACGCCCTGTATCCTGTACGGATTGTATAACATAGGCAATCAGGTCTTGCTGGCCGGCGGCACGATGGAAGGTTGGCGCGGAGCATTGATCGCATCTCTCGGAATGACCCTGGCAGATGGAATTACAGCCAGATTCCTCTACGGCCTGACCTGGTTTCTGCCCCTTTACTTCGTGATTTTCGCGGTCGGAATTTTCTGGGAAATTCTGTTCTCGATGATTCGTAAGCATGAGATTTATGAGGGATTCTTCGTAACATCACTGCTGTTGCCGCTGATTGTGCCGCCCTCCATCCCGCTCTGGCAGGTGGCCCTGGCGATAAGCTTCGCGGTTATTCTGGGCAAAGAGGTCTTCGGCGGCACCGGAATGAATTTCATGAACCCGGCTCTGATAGCCAGGGCCTTTCTTTTCTTTGCCTATCCGGCACAGATTTCCGGTGATAAAGTCTGGACGGTCGCCAGCGTGGATGGCATATCAAGGGCGACACCGTTGAGCAGATTCGCCTCTTCGAGCTCCGTAACGGATATTTCGATGCTGGATGCTTTTGTAGGACGTATTCCGGGATGTATCGGCGAAACTTCAACCCTGTGCTGTGTTTTAGCGGGTGTGTTTCTGTTGCTGATCGGTGTGGCCTCTTGGCGCATCATGGCAAGCTGCCTGATCAGTATGGTCGCTGCCGCACTTTTCTTCAATGGCCTCTACGCCGCCGGTGTCTGCTCTCTGCCGATGTGCGCTCTCAATCCAGCCTGGCATTTTGTACTGGGCGGGTTTGCTTTCGGCTTGGTTTTCATGGTTACCGATCCGGTTACCGGCGCGCAAACTACAGTCGGCAAGTGGTACTACGGTGCTTTTGTCGGCGCAATGTGCATTGTTATTCGTAATCTGAATGTTGCTTATCCGGAGGGTATGATGCTGGCAGTTCTGATGGGCAATATCGTTGCTCCGTTGATCGACTATTTCGTGATCGAGGCAAACGTCAAGAGAAGGAGCGCACGTTATGTCTGATAATCAATCAACCCGCAAGGTTTTTATCGTTTCACTGGTTCTCTGCGCGGTCTGTTCGGTGATGGTTTCGGTTGCCGCTGTGCTTCTCAAACCGCTTCAGGAAGCTAACCGGAAGCTGGATTTCAAAAGGAATCTGCTGATTGCGGCAGGGCTGGTTGATGGGGATGTCAACAGACAGAGTGTGCTGGATGAGTTTGAAAAGATCGAACAACTGGAAGCGTCAACCTCCAGAGGTGAAAAAACCGTCTATGTTGCCAGGCAAGAGGGCCAAATAACTCATTACATCTTTCCCGTAACAGGAAAGGGGCTCTGGTCAACCATGCGTGGTTTTCTGGCACTTTCATCCGATTTTAAAACCGTCATGGGCATGGGCTTTTATGAACACGGCGAGACTCCCGGGCTGGGTGGAGAAATCACCAATCCCGCTTGGCTCGCTCAGTTTAAAGGCAAACAGGCCTATGATGAGTCGCTCAATGTAAGACTTGAGGTAATCAAAGGTTCGGTTGAGCCGGATTCCGTCGCCGCTGCCTACCAGGTGGATGGACTCTCCGGGGCAACTTTGACCACTCGCGGAGTTGACGATATGATCGAGTTCTGGCTTTCGGAGGAAGGATACCTTCCGTTTGTCCGTGAGCACGTAAAGAAAGGGAAAGGGGCCGGGCTGTGAGCACATTGAAAAACACACTGCTGGATCCGATATTCAAAAACAACCCGATCGGATTGCAGGTATTGGGTATCTGTTCCGCGCTGGCTGTGACCAACAAGCTGGAAACATCACTTGCAATGGGTGCTGCTGTGACCCTGGTAACGGCATTCGCCTCGCTGGCAGTCAGTCTGATCCGCCGGCACATACCGGCCAGCATCCGGATCATTGTGCAGATGACGATCATCGCCTCGCTGGTAATTCTGGCCGATCAGATACTCAAAGCCTTTTTCTTTGAAATTTCCAAGAGCATGTCGGTTTATGTCGGGTTGATCATTACCAACTGCATCATTATGGGGCGTGCCGAGGGTTACGCACTCTCGAATACACCGCTGAAAAGCTTTATCGATGGAATTGGCAATGGACTGGGCTACAGTGTGGTTCTGATTTTCGTGGGGGTGTTCCGTGAGCTGTTGGGTTCCGGCACCCTGCTGGGACATGCGGTTCTGCCATTGACTAAAAACGGGGGCTGGTATCAGCCCAACGGTCTGATGGTTCTGGCACCGAGCGCGTTTTTTCTGATTGCCATATTCATCTGGGTTGTCAGAAGCCTGGATAAAAGTCAGCAGGAGGAGGGTTAAGATATGCAGAGTTTGTTTGATATTTTCTTCACCTCGATCTTCACTCAGAATATGGCGTTGGCCTTTTTCCTGGGCATGTGTACCTTTCTGGCGGTCTCAAAAAAGGTTAAAACCGCAATCGGACTGGGTGTGGCGGTGATTGTTGTACAGCTGATTACGGTGCCGGTCAACAACCTGATCTACACTCACATCCTGCGCGAGGGTGCTTTGCGCTGGATTGCGGATGATCTCAGATCAATTGATCTGGGTTTTATCGGTCTTATCATATATATCGGCGTTATTGCTGCCATGGTTCAGATACTGGAGATGACGCTGGATCGCTACTTTCCCGCACTCTACAACGCACTCGGCATTTTTCTGCCGCTGATCACCGTTAATTGCGCGATTCTCGGCGGCACACTCTTTATGGTAGAGCGCGACTACAACTTCACCCAGAGCGTGGTTTATGGAGCAGGCTCAGGTATCGGCTGGGCATTGGCGATTGTTCTGCTGGCCGGTGTGCGTGAAAAGCTTAAATACTCCCATCCGCCAGCCGGTCTGCGTGGTCTAGGGCTGACTTTTGTAGTCGTGGGACTGATGGCAATTGGCTTTCTGGCTTTTTCCGGTATATGATTGCGCAGCTTTTTTTCTTGGTTTTACGGACGGCGGCTTTTGTTCCGCTAAGTGCTAGGGACTGAATAATGAATGAAATTATCTTTGGTGTGATTTTTTTCACCTTGATCGTGCTGCTGCTGGTCTGCATTATCCTGCTGGCGCGCTGGAAACTCGTGCCGGCCGGCAAAGTCAAAATCAAGATCAACAACGAGAAGGAGTTCGAAGTTCCGATCGGCGGCAAATTGCTGGGTGCCCTGGCCAGTCAGGAAATTTTTGTGCCCTCGGCCTGTGGCGGCGGCGGAACCTGCGGACAGTGCAAGGTCAAGGTGATCTCCGGCGGCGGATCGCTGCTGCCGACCGAAGAGGGGTGCATCAATCGGCGCGAGATGAAGAGCGGCATCCGGCTGAGTTGCCAGGTGGCGGTCAAGCAGGATATGAAGATCGAGGTTCCCGAGGAGGTCTTCGGTGTCAGAAAATGGGAGTGCGAGGTTGTTTCAAACCGCAATGTGGCAACCTTTATCAAGGAGTTTGTCGTCCGGCTGCCCGAAGGCGAGGAGGTGCCCTTCCGCGCCGGAGGATATATTCAGATTGAATGTCCTCCGCACAAGTTGAAATACGCCGATTTTGACATCGATGATGAATATCGCGCCGACTGGGATAAATACAACATGTGGCAGTATGTCTCGCATGTTCATGAAACCGTAACCCGCGCCTACTCGATGGCCAACTATCCGGAGGAGCAGGGGGTTATCAAACTGAATGTCAGGATCGCCTCGCCGCCGCCCGGTACCAGACATCCGCCCGGTGTGATGTCATCCTATATTTTCAGTTTGCAACCCGGCGACACAGTTACAATCTCTGGACCCTACGGCGAATTCTTTGCCCGTGAAACCGGGAAAGAGATGGTTTTCATCGGTGGCGGAGCGGGAATGGCACCGATGCGGTCACATATTTTCGATCAGCTCAAACGCCTGCGAAGCAAACGTAAAATAAGCTTCTGGTACGGGGCACGTTCTAAAAAAGAGATGTTCTATACCGATGAGTTTGAACAGCTGGCGGCGGAGAACGAAAACTTTACCTTCAATGTGGCACTCTCCGAACCGCTGCCCGAGGACGATTGGAATGGCTATACCGGTTTTATTCATGATGTGCTGCGTGATGAATATCTGGCAGAGCATGAGGCACCGGAGGATGTTGAATACTACCTTTGCGGTCCGCCGATCATGAATGAATGCGTGATCAATATGCTGCTTGATCTGGGAGTTGACTGTGACGATATCATGCTTGACGATTTTGGCGGGTGATCAATGTCACAACAGCAACCTCCTATGGGTCGTTAGCAACACGTTGTCGTTGCGTGCCTGTTCGTTTTTTGCATGGGGCAGAGAGCATAGAGCATGGGGAAGAAAATTTGCTGTGCTTAAGTACATCTCTTCTCTATGCTCTATGCAGTTCGTGCAAAGTACGAATCTAGCCTATAACTCATGATGAAAGTGTACTGATATGCTCGGTGTCGTAATTTTTCTGGTTTTTCTGGCATTCATTTTTTTCATGACGATCGTCTTCCGTGCGAAAGAGCTGAAGGTGCGTAAGGGGAAAAAAGCCGGCACAGATAGCTACTGCTGCGGCAAGTGCGGCAGCTGTGATAACAAGGATGATGCTTAATCCATCTGTTCAAAAACGCCGTCCTCAGCCTGACCCGTCAGCACCTTGAGCCGTTGCCATGCCTCAATATAACTAAGCAGGTATCGGTTTTCAGAGCTCTCCGCCATTTTCTCCAGCAGATTTCGAACCCTCCGCTGTTCCAGGAGATACTCCTCGGACGTGAACCTTGCAGCGAAACGAGCCATACGCAGCCAGAGCAGATAGGTGGTTATGGCGTCAAAACAGTTGTATTGTACAATCTGCTCGAGTCTGCCGCTGTAGTACAGAGAGCACACATCAATGCCGCTGGTTTCCAGTTTGCCCGGTATGCCCGAGAGCGTGGCCGCCTCGTTCAGCGAAACCGTGTACCCTTTGCCATAGCCGCTGATGATGTTCATCAGATCGACATCATTGCTCTCCCAGGGCTTGGCATTCAGACGGCGGTTGAAAGTGTCCAGTGCCATGCCTTTGAAAATCGCCCGCTGTGTCAGAATCCGCAGATCGGCGTTGCGCGAGTTGTAACCGACCAGTTGCGGGTTGTATCTTGAAACCCCTTCATCCAAAAACCGACTCAGAATGTAGCTTTCGTTATTCTGTGAGCGATCAGAGGGATTCTCCGGAATCCCCTGCAGAAAAAGCTGCACACTCCCGTCGCCGGATTTGCGCCGGATCAGGGTTGCAATAGAAACAACCCGGCAAAGCGCGGTTTTGAGAAAGGGCATGGGATCATCCGCTGTGGCGCCGCCCTCACGCCACATGACCTTCAGCACCTCTTCATCGCTCATTTTGTCAGGCAGTTTGTAAAGCAATCTGCCGGCAAGCAGGTCAGGCACCCACTCGCAGTCAAAGGCCCAGACTTCATCAGGTATAGTGGTGATCATGGAATATTACCCTCCTCATCCGGTGTCGCCGGTATTGAATCATTGTATCCTCTGAGAACCGGCTGGCGCAACTCTACTTTGCCGCTGAAATCCGCCACGATACGAAAACGTACATGTGTTGTGCCGCGGTTAAGTTTGATCTTGCGCGATATGGCGGCGACATTCTGGCCTTCATTGGTGCGGCCCCGCACCTCGATGCTATCAAGCTTCTTGTTGCTTAGCGTGCCCTCTGCATCAGTGCCGTACGATTGCACCTGGTAGGAGACGGTGCCGTGATAATTGTCGAGCTTGCGTATTCTGCCCTGCATGCGCAAATGCTCAAGACCGCACTCACCGATCCTGATCAGCGGTGATTCCAGCACAAAGCGCGCTCTTGAAAGGTGGTTTATTATAATAGAATCAGGGGTCTTGCCAGACTCCAGTTGCTGCGCACGCCGGTCGTTCAGAGTGTAGCGCCATCCCTGCATCCCGGTATCCCGGTTGATAACAGAGGGCAGGGCATGAAGATAGTTGTCGGTCGCGAGACCGTCGCCTCCGGGCTGAATCATCGGCATCCGGCCCGTCGGGAGAGTCAGCGCATAACTGGCCGAAGCATTGGAGCGCCGGATTTTGCAAGTCAGATAGATTGAGGCGCAAAGCGAGAGCGCGGCGATTAAAAATATAATCATTCGGTATTTTTTTATCTGCGAACGCTGCGTGTGCTGTAATTTGCGGATGGTCTCGGTGAGGTGATGCTTTTCATCAATCGGTTTGATAAAAGAAAGCCTTTCGCGTACAGCAGGCAGAGAGGACTCAGCGGTATGCTCCTTCAGCCAAGGAACTTCATCCATCCCGGCCAGCAGCAGGGCGTTGTTGAAGGAGATGCAGTCAAACGGCAGATGGTGAAAAACGATGCTGCGTTCTGAGTGATCAAATACGCAGTAGGTGGATTCCAGTTTGCCTGTCCGGGGATAACCGATTGTGCCGGGATTGACAATATAACGTTTATGATCTTCCAGGATAAAATCACACGGCTCAAGAAAATGCGCCGTGCCGCTTTGACCGATAACGTAGATGGCCGCCAGATGGGTGTGCCCCGCGAACATCAACTGCTCGGATCTGTTTTCGAAAGAAGACTGCGCATCTTCGCCAGTAATAATGTAACGGAATGCGCCGGGTTTGGTGAAATCACCGTGAACACAGCGGAAAGCAGGTGCTCCCAGCGTCAGTGGCAGAGATTTCAGCCAGCTTAAAGCTTGGTCTGAAAGCATCCCGCGATGTTTTAGCACCGCTCTGCGTGCTTCCGGACAGAAAACCAGTGGATTGAGTTTGCCGCAGACAGCTGCGTCGTGGTTGCCCAGCAGATGACACTCCGTTACCCGATAAACCAGCTCGAGGGTTTCAACCGGTTGCGGACCGTAACCAACCGTATCGCCCAAACAGATTATTTTATCTATGTTCCGCTTGGCGATGTCGTTCAAAACCATCTGTAAAGCGGTAAAATTGGCGTGTATATCAGAGATAAACGCGTAACGCATGAGCTGCTTGTTTACAGCGGTGGTGCCGCTGAAAGGTTAAATCGTTCAAGGAGCGGCGGAAAAAAGTGATGCAAAATATGGCTTTGCGACCTAAACCAGCGGTTCATCTCACACTACTGTTCAGCATGTGAAAAGCTACAGCGCACCGGATGTCTATTCCGGCACCGCTGGTTTAGAGGATAAACTTCCAAGTTGCGTCAGGCTGGCTCAGCCAGCTTCAATCGCATTGCTCGGACATTCACCGGCACAGGCGCCGCAATCCACGCAGAGATCCGGGTCGATCGAATAGTGAGGTGTACCCTCTTGAATTGCATCAACCGGACAGGCATCTTTGCACAATCCGCAAGCCACACAGGCATCTGTGATTTTATAGGCCATTATTGTCTCCTTGTTTTTCGTTTGTTAAATGATATGACGTTGTTGCTCTTATACAGCTCCGCTCAATGACCAACAGTATATAAAAATAGAGTGAAGCAACAAAGTACAAAATCAGTTCCGCGGAAATCCCTGTATTTCAGCTTGAAAAATAATGGCGTAACTGCTACCTTTAACGAATTCGATTAAACTTAATGTCGTTTGATAAAACAATCATAGAAAGTGGATGGAGGAAAAAATAATGGCAGCATTGAAGGGCTCACAGACGGAAAAGAATATTTTAACAGCTTTTGCAGGTGAGGCTGCGGCACGTAACAGATATACGTACTGGGCATCCAAAGCCAAAAAAGACGGCTATGTTCAGATTGCCGACATCTTTGCAGAGACCGCTGATCAGGAGAAGGAACATGCCAAACGCCTGTTCAAATTTCTCGAGGGCGGTGATGTAGAAGTGAACATCGCTCTGCCTGCCGGTGTGATTGGAGAGACTCTTGATAATCTGAAACATGCCGCCGAAGGCGAAGAGCATGAGTGGCAGCATATGTACCCCGAATATGCCGAGATTGCCCGCCAGGAGGGTTTTGATGCCGTGGCAACCGCTATGGATAGTATTGCCGTGGCAGAGAAGTTTCACGGTGAACGTTATCGCCAACTGGCGGCTAATATTGAAAAGGGTGTCGTATTCAAGCGCGACTCCGAGCAGACCGTGTGGCGCTGCCGTAATTGCGGCTATCTGCATGTCGGCAGGGAAGCACCGCAGAGTTGCTCCGCCTGCATTCATCCGCAGGCACACTTTGAGCTCAAACCGTCCAATTGGTAAAAGCGCAATTGAGAGTACAGCACTGCATTACAGTGTAGAAATGAAAAAAAGAGCATCGCGTCAGAACGATGCTCTTTTTTTGTCCGGGCAGAGCAGCCTCCCCGGCGCAGACCTGCCCAGTCACATCAGCAGAAAAATAGATTAACCCGCGGCCGGGAGCCCTGATTCCGTAGCCCTGGTGTGCGCGATGACCGTCACGTATGAGGACGGTAACTCATTTAAACATGGCTTCATAGTGCGGCAGTGGCGCGAAGATTCCGCCGCTCTTATCATAAAAATCTTTGCCAAGGTCAAAAATTCCTTTGTGTGTTTGTGCCCATTCGGCATTTGGATAAGGGTGATAACTGCGCATGGTCTGCCAGTTTTTGTAATTTTGATGACCATTGGTTTCGAGCAACCCTAAGCCTGCTAATCCGGGGAATGCGTCAAGGCGCGCAGCCACATTCTTATTCCATTCAATCAGAATGGGATTGACTGTCAAGTCAGCACAGAAACAGGGTACATTGTGCTGTTTGGCTGTATTGGCAATGCGCAAGGTCATGCTGAGAGTTTTTGCAATTGCTTTCAAGGCGATTGCACGGTAACCCATCTGAATGCGTTCGATTGCATCCTTATCGGTATGGGCACTCTCGTCAGCCGCCAGTCGCACCGGTATATCGTGAACATCGATCTCCAGCTCTTCATCAAAGGGTTCTTCAATGACGGATATCTGATCAAAAGCCCCGATTTTGCGGGTGTGATCCAGCAGACGCATCAAAGTCTCTTTCGTTTCGTAACGGCCATTGGCATCGAAATAGTAGGGGAGCTTGCCACTCTCGGTGTATGGGGTGCGGTAACCATCCAGTGCGTTGTGAACAGCCGAGAGGCGCTCCATATCTTTTTTAAGCATCTCCTCCTGTGTGCCACTTTGACCGATCTTAATTTTCATGAAGAAATAACCGTCATTTGCCGCGCCCTTAATTTCATCAATGGGTATGTTATATGCCATCAGCGGAATTGAGGCGACCTTGGGGTGGTGGTTTGATAAAGCCGGTTTATAGCGCTCGGGAATCAGATCATCGAAGTTGGTTATACCGTGTTCTTTGGCATAGAGCAGCCAGATGGCGTTGTCCACACCGACCAGCGCATTGAGAGCCAGCGTCTGGCGCAGATGCGGCATCTTACAGATGGTTTTGCCGTATTTATAGACCTCCTGGAACAATTCTTCATTTAAAGCGACCGGATCGGTGAAGGAGTGTCCTTTGAGCAGATTGAGCGCATGGTTGGTCATGGCCAGCAGCAGTGCGTTGCCGCCGACATCAGAGTTTGCCACAAATACCTTGGCGTCGCTCCACAATACACTGTGTGTGCAGAGCCCTATGCCGCGTTTGCCGCTGGTAGATTGTACCATTGCGGCACTTTGCCAGATGCTGTTAAGAGCACCGCCTTTGAAGCCGAAGGGGCGGATCAGCGGCTCTCTCTCAAAATCACAGCCGGTGCGTTCAATCCGGATCGCTTTTTTTGCAGTCGAACCGCTTTCTGATTCCATTGTTCTACAACCCGCCACAGCACCCGCCGCAGCCAGTGAAATACTCTTTAAAAAATCTCTTCTTTTCATTCTATACTCCCGCCTGATTACGAATGTCAGGTTTTTGAATTGTTATACTTTGTGGGTGGCAAAGTGCTTTCAAATTCTGTCCTGTAAAAGGCGCACTCACGGGTACACCGTTCTTCGGCGATACGGATTTTATGATCTATCGGCAGTCTGCTCTCTTCTTTGCTCAGCAGCCCCCATTCAAGATGCACTGTTGAAGGCACCTGAATTTTCAGTTCCTTCAGCAGGCTGAGATACTCTTTCCATGGCACAATTCCCTCTCCGGCTGGCTGGCGGCGCGGTATAGGCAAACCGTTCTTTTCGTCACCGAAGTCAAAGTCTTTCAGGCAGATACTGCTGATCCACGGTGCAATCACTCTGGTTGCATTGCTCCAGGAGCTGGGACTTTCCGCGATCGCATGCCGGATATCATACTGGCAGCTGATCTCCCGGGGATCAATCTCCCGAACAGCACTGTATAAATCCCAAACCACACCGCCGAATAACTCAGGTTTCCAAGCATAATGATTCTGATAACTGCCGGTCAGTCCGAGTTTTTTATTGAGCTGTGCGAGTTTTTCAAAGCGGGCCCGGATGTCATCCAGAGAACGGGCTACGCCTCTTTTATAATCATACTTCTGGTAACCCATACGGTACATTTCTACCCCGTTTTCGGCGGCTGTCTCAAGAATTGTCCGGGCGTATTCATCCTCCGCCGAGGTGATCGCAGTGACAATCATATTCACCTTCAACCCGCGTGACTGCGCGGCTTTGACCGCACGCGGCAGATCAGTGCGCACCTTCTCCGGCAGAACATGACCTTTGGGCCGAACCGTCAGATCAATTCCGTCCACGCCGATTGTTGCTAAACAATCAGATAGCTGTTCATAATTCATCCAATGCAGCGGCTTGGAAAAAAAATTCATCTGCATCTTTGTTTTGTCACCTTGCGCAAAAAGCGTATGAGCCAAGGTTCCGGCGGAGGCCAGTATCCCGGTTTTGAGTAAATCACGGCGTGTCATATCTCTCCTTTTGTAATGTGTGAAATTACGGTTGTTTTCCGGGTGATTGCGCGATACGCGTTTCATACATGATTGCGGCGATTTCGCGTGCGGCCGCAACCAGTTCAGGATGCGGCTGATCGGTGCCGGTTAGAAATCCGATCTGATAGTTTTCCGCGTCACCGCGTCCGGTAAGCGGCTGATCCCGCCATTGAAACCAGTGAGTGCCGACATAACGCGGATGATGCAGACATGCTATCAGGAAATCTTTATACGCCTGCGCGCGTTGCTGCTGATCCTTAACGGCTACGAGTCCGGTGTGAAACATGCCGCGGTCGAGAGCTCCGAAGTGGAACTCGCCATTAATAAGCGGCTTGTCGACACTGCCTTCAGGAATATCCTTGGTGGGTACGCGGTTGTAGTTGTTGAAGCTGACAATATCACAGTATCGTGACGCAACTTTGAATGAGGCGGGGGAGCCGAAGGCGAATCGACAGCCGAGATAAAGTTTGTGAGGCGCTGCCTGTTTAAGTGCGGCACTGATGACAGAAAAGTATTCCGCCGCAATGAATTCGTGCAGCGCCAGCAGATCATCACCGGCGGCGTCAATTTGTGGAACTATCTGCTCTGACAGAAAAGCATCACGTGAAGCATAAGCGCTGCCCCATTTTTGATTGAGCTTTTCAAGGTTGTCATGTTTTTGCATCAACCACTCGAAAACGGCGTTTTTCACCGGTTGCGCAGCGGGTGATTTTAAGGCCGCTTCCGCCAGAGCGCGGTCGTGATTGCCCCAGGATAACTCATTGTCCACAAAATATCCGATGCACCAGGGATCATCGGCAGTTTTCCTGCTGTTTGCCAGGCTGCGTTTAATCGACTCCTTGAACTCAGGGTGAAAAGGATCAGGGAATTTACCCCACCAGCCATCTGAACCCTCTATTGGCGGCGCCTGCGTGCCAAGATTAACAACATAGGGTGTGCGGCGCATCATATAGACGGTGTGATCTGACCAGTTGGCAATCGTATTCAGACCCCAAGCGCGCAGACGGCGATGAGCCATGTCGCGATAGATAGCGCGCCACTCCTCTCCGTATTTGCGCAGCATGTTAGCGGCGGAAAAGCTGTATGTGCGGTGTCGGCCCCGATCTTTATAAAAACCGTGTGGAGCCCAACTGTTCCAATTGTAGAAAGCGGCAAAAGGAGAGTCAGCTTCCGGCAGCCATTCAAAATAGGGTTCACGATCCTGAATGCCGCTGTATGTTGCCGGCTGCACGCAATTGACACCATGCGAGAAAAAGAGCTGTCCATCAGGATCTACCAGCCACCACATGCCGCGGAATTTTTCCACTCGGAAATGACCGGTGGCCTGCAATGTCACTCCGTCGGCCCAGCCACCCCATTGGTTGAATGTTTTCGGTGCCGCATTTTCATCAAGGAATTTCTTTTCAGCGTCTGCCGCTTTATGCAAATCATCTTCAGTTTTTATTTTGCCTGGCCAGTCGTCGTGTCGGAACTGACCGAAACAATCGACAAACGGAAGGAATTCCTTGCTTT
This sequence comes from Kiritimatiellia bacterium, assembly GCA_018399555.1. Classification (GTDB taxonomy): domain Bacteria; phylum Verrucomicrobiota; class Kiritimatiellia; order RFP12; family UBA1067; genus M55B167. The sequence goes on from JAGYOL010000012.1 coordinate 29,567, forward strand.
TAAGCACTTTGATTGTCGGTCCTCCCTGTTCGGCTTCAATTTTGGTTACCGTGAAGGCGGCCCGCTTTGTTGGTCGGTTCAGAAAAAGATGCAGCTCGGCTGTTTCACGCAGGTTGAACTGGTCGTCTTCAATCGCCTTTGGAAAGCCGCGCATGCCGACAAGTTCCAGCGGGGTGTCAAGAATCCATGGCATCTCGAAAAGTCTGACGCGCATGATACCGGCAGTGCCGGACTTCAGTGTCAGTGCATCGCCGGGTGAAGAATCTTTCTCAGGCCGATTTTTGATTGAGAGGCAAATTGTAAGGGTCTGGTCGCAACTGTTGGAGAGTGTGATGTTTATAAAACTGTAGCGGGTCAGATCGTAACTGTTATTTTTGAAATAGACCGTGACACCCGGCCAGTCATAATCGGTGTCGGTGTTGACGGCGATACTGCCGTTATCAGGCAGCGCAATCGAAGATGCTTTGTGCGCCCGTGCTTCGCACAGTTCTGATGGCCATAGTTGTAAGAAGGTGTTGCCGAAAAGCAATGCCGGCACAACTGCAAAAATCAGTGCCGGTGATAGTCTGGTTCGCATCTTGATTACCTTTCAGAAAAACCGCGATTTACTCTATGTCTTGATCTGTGTTGTTGAGCCATAGTTGAATGGCTTTGTTCATCATCCGTTTTGCAGTGCCCAATGGCTCTTTGATTGTGCAGCCGGCCGCACGGGGATGCCCGCCGCCGTCAAAATCACTGATCAACAGAGTGGCGTCGAGCGGTTCGCGGGCCCGGATGCTGACGCGTGTCTCGCTTTTATCCTCACTCTCATAATAAAAGATCGCCACTTTATTGCCAATCAGCGAGCGCGGAATTTCGATAATGTCCTCGGCATCAGCTTTGGTGCCGCCGGTCTCTTCAAAATCACGTCCGGTCAGAGCGACAGAGGCCACGATGTTGTTATCAGAGATTGCCAGGGTGCGAAAGGCGCGCCGCTTGAGCTCCATGTTGATGCGTGAAAAAGAGCAGTAGAGTTGATCGTTGATGTACGAAGTCCGCACGCCGCGTTTGAGCAGTTCCGCCGCGCAACGCAGGGTTTTAGGTGATGTCATATCATGCGCGAAGCGTCCGGTATCGGTAATCAGAGCCACCCAGAGGGCCTCGGCTGTCGTGGTATCAATTTCCCAGTGCGCCTTGCGTGCCATTTCCCAGAGCATCTCGGCAGTTGATGAGGCTTTGCTGTCAATTTTGTTGTAAGCACCGAAACGTGTGTTTGTCTGATGATGATCGATGTTTATGACGGTATTTTTAAGAATGATTTTATGCAGCTGCTCTGGAACACGATCCAGTGATCCGCAGTCCACGGTCACAACTGTGTCATAACGTTTGCGGACAGCGGTTTTCAGCGGTATCAGATTTTTAACTCCGGTCAGAAACTGCGGACCTCCCAGACCTTTCTTGCCGCAGGCGGCAACGGCTGTAACGCCAGTACTTTTAAGCATGCGCGCCAAAGCGATCATGCAGCCGAGCGAATCTCCGTCAGGACGCACATGACCGGTGATGAGCACACTGCGCGAGTGCTGCAAAAGAGCGATGATTTCAAGGTAAGAGGCGTTTTTTTTAGGTTTGTCAGCCATAACGAAGATACTCCTCTCTAGCGTATCTGACCGGTGCCGGTGATAACATATTTATAGGTTGTCAGTTCTTCGAGACCCATCGGGCCGCGGGCATGAAGCTTGTCGGTGCTGATGCCCATCTCGGCTCCCATGCCAAACATGGCGCCATCCGTGAAACGTGTCGATGCGTTAACATATACCGAGGATGAGTCAACTTCCTTTAAGAACTTGTTGGCATTGCGTTTGTCATCTGTCACAATTGCGTCGGAGTGATGAGAGCCGTAGATATTGATATGCTCGATGGCGGCCTTCAATCCGCTTACCACGCGCACCGCCAGGGTCAGATTCAAGTATTCCTCGCTCCAGTCTGCCTCGGTAGCGGGTTGACAGCCTTCGATGACAGCACAGGTTTTGCCACACCCGCGCAGTTGCACGCAACGTTGTTCAGCCATCTGTTTCAGAAGCGGCAGAAAATCAGCGGCGATATCGCTGTGTATCAGCAGATTTTCAATGGCGTTGCAGACTCCCGGACGCTGGCATTTGGCGTTCTCCGTAATGGCAAGTGCCTGCTGAAGATCGGCACTGCGATCGATGTAGAGATTGCAGACACCCTTGTAGTGTTTGAGCACCGGTACCGTGGCACTGCTTACCACCGCTTTGATCAGCGACTCCCCGCCGCGCGGGATAATAACATCTATGCGGTCGTCCATGCGGGCCAGGATGTGTACGGCGTCACGATCGGTTGTGCCGACCAGCTGAATTGCTCCGGCTGGCATGCCGGCCTTGGTGCCGCCGGTCTGCAACGCCTCCGCAATAGCACTGTTAGAATGCAGGGCCTCCTTGCCGCCGCGTAGAATTACGGCGTTGGATGTCTTGAAACAGAGCACTGCGGCATCCGCCGTGACATTCGGACGTGACTCGAATACAATGCACACCACACCCAGCGGAACACGGCGCTTCTCAATGATCAATCCGTTGGGCCGGGTGCGCTTCCAGATGCGCCTGCCAACCGGATCGCTGAGAGCCGCGACATCGCGAACGCCCTGAATCATCGCATCCAGTCGTGCGTCGGTCAGCGTCAGACGGTCGGTCAGCGCCTCGGTCAGCCCGTTTTCAGCAGCTGCCTGCAGATCAAGTTTGTTGGCGGACTGGATGATATCGCGGCGCATCTCGAGTTCTTCGGCCATCGCCATAAGAATGCGGTTTTTCTTTTTTGCCGAGAATCCGATCAGTCGGCGGGATGCTTTTAAAGCGTTGTCACCCAGTCGGCGCATCTGTTTTTCTAGTTCTGTCATTCTTTTTTCTCTCCGTTTAACTCAGAATCGACCAGCAGTGTGCCGATATCTTTGCCGGCAACAATGTCCAATAGAATACGCTCGGTGCGCCCATTTGCAATTACCACTGTGCATCCGCTTTTTAACGCACGACGGGCGGCATCAAGTTTAGACTGCATTCCGCCTTTGGATAAACCGGTGCCACCCAGATTCGGATCAATAAACTTGTAAGCTGCTTCCACCTTGTCTATAAAGGGCACACGAGTTCCGTCGCCGTCCAGAACTCCGTCAACTGTCGAAACTACTATCAGCATGTCGGCATTCACCAGATTGACAACTCTGGAGGCCAGATAGTCGTTGTCGCCTAGCGACATCGCTGCCTGAAGTTCTTCATCCGTAACAACATCGTTTTCATTGATTATCGGTACAACACGATTTTCAATCATGTTCCGCATCGTGCGTTTGGCACTGGCAAAACGTTTCTTGTGGTGAAAGTCGTTATGAGTCAGCAACACCTGTCCGATCTTGATCTGATGCGGCTTGAAGAAATGGTCGTAAAGCGCCATAAGCTGGGCCTGACCCACAGCGGCGCACATCTGCAGATCGGGAACATGAACAGGACGTGTTTTCATGCCCAGCGCCTCCATGCCGGCTCCGACCGCTCCAGATGAGACCATCAGCATGTCATGGCCCATGACGTGCAGCGCGGCGACTTGATCCGAGAGCCTTTTAAGCTGATTAAGATCGGGTTCACCGGTTGCCAGAGTGATGACACGCGTGCCGATTTTCACAACAATTTTCTGCTTGTTTTTGAGTGTTTCGCGATATTGTTCTGCAAGGTTCATAAACGCTTTCCTAGAAAATACCTCTGAATAATAGCTTAATTCACCCGTTACCGCAAGCAGGGGGTGTGCATGATCTGTATGATCGCCATGTGATTTTGTCTGTTGACATTTCACGCAGCATTTAATAAATTGTCCACACCTGAAAAACAAGGGGGATTAGCTCAGTTGGTTAGAGCACTTGCTTGACATGCAAGGGGTCGATGGTTCGAGTCCATTATCTCCCACCATTTTTTCAGGTTGCAAAGGTCGTTTTATGGTAGAAAAGCCAATAAAAACGGCCTTTTTGCTTTTCCGGCCGCATTGCCCGTTTTCATTGTTACGGTATGATTTAGGGTGAAAAGTGAGGGGACAAACCACAAACAAAACCACAAACAGCCGGAAATACCAAAACGGCTTGATCGTCAAAATATGCACGCCTGCTTATGTTTTATTGCATTTCCTTTGTTTTCGGTCTTCAGTGTTCTCTTTTGTTTGTGGTTGTTTGTGGTTTTCCAGCACCAAAACACGCCTGCCAATCACATATAGCCCGGTGACATTTAACGGATTGCG
>JAGYOL010000120.1 GCA_018399555.1 Kiritimatiellia bacterium
TAAGCCCAGCAATGTTACCAGCGTGCCACCGATTATCATCACAATCACAGTGAAAAAATCGGTCCAGGCCACTGAGCGCAGACCGCCATAAATTGCCCAGCTTCCGGCAACCACACCAAGCACAATGATTGAGAGCCAGAGATTCCAGCCGAAGAGTTTCTGGATTGCCAGTCCGCCACCGTAGAGTACCGCCGCCAGAAATGCCACTACATTGCTGATGATGGTCACTGCCGCAAAGAACTGCCGCAGGGTAGAATTAAAACGGCGTTCCATAAACTCGGGCGTGGTAAATACTTTTGCTGAAAGAAGAAACGGAATAAACAGCCAGATCAGGAACGAGAAGCTGATAATATTTCCCCATTCAGCCATTGCAACACAGATGCCGTAAACAAAAGCCGCGCCGATCATGCCGATAAAGTGTTCCGTGCTGATATTGGAAGCGATAAAAGATCCACCCACCACATACCAAGGCAGCGTTCTGCCTGCCAGAAAATAGTCCTCTGACTCGGTTTTTTCTTTGCGCCCCACCCAGAAACCGATTGCGCAAAGACCGACGAAATACAGCAGAAAGGCGACCATATCCAGAGGGCTCAAAGAAAAATCGCTCAATTCATTCATTTAATAAATTCCTCGTTTTTGTGTATGAATAATCATTCTTCAGATTTTAACTGACCATATACCTCAATCTCTGTGAAATGGTTGTAAGGGTCAGAGGTGTTGCCATTGCTGAATACACGCAGGTAGCGGGCATGGACAGCGTCAACTTCAATGCGTCGACCGAAATGATCTTCAAAATACTCTTTGTCGCTGCCTTTGCCCAGACCGGCGCTGTTATCATAGTCGTTGTTGAAGACTGTGATAACAACATCAGATGAGAATTCAGGATCATTGGATAACTGCACGATGATGTCGCGATAAACACGCATATCGGGCTGCTCACGCCAGATACAAATTGCCTGGACAACCACTTGCGTTGCCAGATCAATCTGCACCCACTGCAAGCCGGGGGGCAGTTCCAGATAACTCAATTGGGTAAATTGTTTGTCGCCATCAGTTACCAGCGCCAGCTCTTTGGTTGAAATCTTCGGTGCTCCGCATCTCACACGGCATCCGACTGACAGTAGCCGAGTGCCCTCCGGCACCAGTAACTGAGGCGGCGGCACATCATCACCTCTGTACGCTTCGCGATGAGGCGAACGCACATCAATCGGAGTGCCGGTAAAGATTGGCTCGGGCAGAGTAGGCATCAGCGGCACACCGGAATTATGATTGCGCGTATCTGCCGTCGCAGTTATCGCAACCAAGGCGATCAGTGTAAGATCGCAAAGCAATATTCTTGCTGTTTTGTTGTAAACTGTTTTTTTCATAAAATACAATTTATTGCGACGACAAAGTCGACGCAATGACGAGTGTAAAAGCTGGAGAGGCCGGTGAGGGGCACCGCTCCACAGTGCTTTATGTGTTCCCTGTAGTTCCAAATATCTCTCTGCTCATCCCAGCCGAACCACTTTCATTCCGCTCATCCGTCCGAATGCGGCGAGGGCATCAGCGCAATCGCCGAGCACCAGTGCGCTGTGATGTGTTCCACCGGCGCGTGAATACTCTTCCAAAAACGACGCAACTTCCAGCGCGGGCCGCATCCAGATACGGACTGCATTACTTAGAGCCGGATTAAAAGTGGCATCCTCCGTCAAGATGGTTACGGGTGTGACAATCAATGTGAACTGATCGTCCGGCATCGGCGCAAGATTCACATAAACCGCCGGGCCGGATTTCGCGGCAAAGGTCAAGACCGCCGGATCATGTGCTCCGCCCAGAATAAATGGCTTTCGGAAGAGACGCGGTTTTTCTCCGGCCAGAGCTGGATTAATCTCACCCATGTGTGAGAGAAACAAGGTGTTACCTTTCCAGTCGGGACAAAAGATTTCCGTGAACGTTACCGCGTCGAATGCGTGAGCCAGCGCGCCAACCAATGCGGCAGTCAGCACATCGCCTTCGCCCGCATAACCTGTGCCGCGTTCCATCGCTTTGCATATCTCTAAAAAAGGCATAGTGTCAGCGGGACGCTCAGCGGAGTTGAAGCCTTGAAAGTTAATTGAGAAGGCGCTGTAGTCGCCATTCGCCAGTAGTTTTCGCAGACCCAGACCCACCCGCACCGACTTTGTATGCGTCTCTTCATCGGCTTCACACAGGTAGCGTTGCTGATCCAGGATAATCTCACTCTGCACCTCTTCCGCAGTCACTGTTGCAACCGCGTCATCAAGCGTTGTAAGTGCGACCTGTTCGGCAGTGATTCCCAATTTTTTTTGCAGGATTTCGGGATCAACAGTAAAATCGCCCATGCCGTTAAAGGTGTCTCCAATTCGCACCACGCGACTGTCGCGCAATGCCCGGGCAGCCATTGCGGCGCGGGCATACGAGGCCGCACGCTCAAGCACGACGCTGTCGGCACCGTGACCCGCTATGATTTCAAACGGACGCTTGCGGCGTTTGAGCATGTTGGCGAAATCCATTACTCCATGAATACCATGATTATACATGATGCGCTCGGGAGCGACAGACATGCCGAATGACGCATCCATTGTCACATCAAGAATTACAACCGGCAGTTCACTGGCGCAAAAGGCATCTATCGACTCCAGTGATGGAGAATACGCCAGATGCAGAGTAAAAATGCAGTCAACTTCGCTCTTTTCAAAATCCTTGATCGCTGTTTCAAATTCGGAGCTGACACGACAGACCGGAGCCTGCCGCACATCGAGTCCACGGGAGCTCAGCGCAGCGACTATCTGTTTTAAAAATTCTTCGAACCCGTTACCGCGTTGCGGTAAGATATCATCATAAAGTTTAAGATAAAAAGGCAGCAAGCCCACCCGCGGTTTATTTTTATTAAGCATTATATTTATCCTTTCAAATCAAATGGGTTTAATTGCCGTAATTAGCAATCGCCACTCGGCGCAGTAAATTATAGGCATTGTTAAAAAAGAGATTTTCAATTTCAGTGCGGCTCAAATTCGCCCGCCCGGCGGCGGTTCTGATGCCGCGCAACTGTTCGTAATAAAAAGAGGTGAACTCTACGTTGTGCTCTGTGTCGTAGATCGAAGAGCCGATCGCATAATCCTCGCCCATCAGATAGGCATACTGATTGTTGATTTCAACCGACTTGCCGCGCAGGAAGGCGATCGGCGCATCTGAACCGAAGAGGATACGTTCACGCGGAAAATTGTTAAAAGCATATTCCAGTATTCCTTCATGATTGACCATTGCTGTATCGATATACGCATTCGGACAGGCGGTGATTCCATCCAGAAAACCGGTCACATTGCTCATGTAATAGGCGCGTCCAATGTGCGCGAAGATAATCTGCGCACGCGGGTAGAGTTGGCAGATTTCAACCATCTGCTGTTGATTGATTGGATCGGCCAGTCTGCCGCTGCGCGGAATGTGCAGCGTAATCGCCAGTCCGCGCTCATCAGCAGCTTTCATCTGTTCTGCCGGCAGCATATCATGAATGGTGATCTCATTCCTCGGCTTCCAGTCGACAAAATTTAAGTAGGGTTTGTAGCCGATCAGTTGATTGCGTTCCACCCGGCTGATCACACTCTCTACGGAGTCATGCGGAGAGACTAACGCCATGCCGAAACATCGCTGATTATCCGATATTCTGCCACTGTAATCAGCGGATGCTTCGAGGTCGCTGTGCAAAGAGGGTTGCCCGAAGCAGTTGAGATAAAACTCCTGCTCCGGCAAGAGCGCAGCCGCCCACGCCAGACACTGTTCGTAGGAAAAAACACCGCCGAACTTTTGATAAACATGTTTGGCGGGAAATTCCGCATCCGGTTTCTTACATGACTGATCAAAGATATGTATGTGCGCATCCAGGATCTTTCCAGGCAGGAATCCGCACAGTTCACTCTCGTAAATTTTTTTATCTGCTTCTCTGTAATCTGTATTCATATCTTTTTCTTTTCCTCTGCGTCCTCTGTGATAAAATCTACGAAGCATCCACATCATGTTAATCCTGTAATCCTGTCAAAAGATTTCTTGCTGCCAGCATAGCAGCGCCGCGAGCGCCGACGGAGCGTCCGCCACTTGCTACCTCCATTCCGGTGAGCTCCGCCACGATGCCGGGCCAGACTGGACTGCGGGACGCTCCACCCACCATTACAGCGCGTTTGTAGTGGAAACCGTGCTCCGCTAAATCAGTAATTTTTTCATTCAGCAAACGGACGGCACCCTCCATCACGGCGCGACTGATCACTGATGGAGCTGCATCGATTCGCTGCGGTGGCTGGCGCAGATCGATCGTTAACCCGTTAGCGCCGCTTGCGACACCGGCTGCCATGGCATCAAAGGCGCGCATCCGTTCGCTGACCTTCTCTCCAGGGGCGATCAGATGCTCCACATACCAGTCGATATTCCTGCCGATCTGGGGAACCGAGAACATTCCGGCCCATGGGCCACCATTTGCGGAGAGAAACGGATCGCAGAGCAGTCGCGCATCGACAATTGCTGCACGGTCGAGATGGGGTAGAAAGCCAACCCAGGATGTGCCGCAGGAGAGCAGCAGCTCACCGGGTTGCAGCACACCGGCGGCGCGTGCCGCCGCCGGATGGTCGAAGCAGCCGGAGACCAGCATTGTCTGTTCCGAAAGGCCTGTCTCATGCGCAGCTTGAGCAGTTAGCGCGCCGATAATTTCACCCGAACACATCAGTTTTGAAAGTTTTTCGGGTGCAATTCCCAGTCGGTTAAGATACGGCTGATGGTAGCTGCCGCTGCGTTGATTCTGCAGGTGAAAGGTAGTGGCGCTTGAATGGTCCAGCACCCAGAGTCCGGTCAGTCGGTGAGCCAGCCAATCGGTATCCATGCTGATGTGTGCGGCACTGTGAAAACGGTTGGGTTCATTTTCCAGCAACCAGGCGAGGTGCGCCAGGGGAAAAGTTTTAACACAGGGCCAGCCGGTTGTTTCACGAACATCATTTTCATTGAACGCCGACAATTTCGACGGTGGATTCCGCACGCAGCGTTGATCCATCCAACTGATTGCCGGACCGCTCGGTATTCCGTTCTGATCACACAGTAATGTGTTTCCGGAAGCCGCGGCCATCGCCAGTGCGCTGACGGCACAACAAGGCACCGCTGCGGTTAGAGCGCGTGTCACTGTGCATAGCGCGCGATAGCGCTGCTCCGCGTCAAACTCCACTCGGCCATCCTCTCCAAAATTCAGTTCATTAACGACTGCATGTTCCGCGAGTACTTCGGCGCGACCGTCGGTCAGGACACCTTTAATCGCGGTGGTGCCGATGTCCAGTCCAATATAAAATTGTTCTGTGTTGTTTCGCTTCATTTAAAGTTTATTCAGATTGTCGCACTTTTACCACACTGCTCTCTTGCTGCGACTGCAGGGCTGCGGTAAAGAGCTCGTGACTCAGTGCCGCCTCCGCAGGGGTGACGCAGCCGGCGAAGCGGTTGATCGCCTGGCCGTGTCGCAGCTCATATAGAAAGGCTGCCCACATCTGCTGGATGGAGTCGGTGAAACCAAACTGAAAGATGCCGCCGGTGATTGTTTTGTAGGCGCTCTCGTATCCGGTCTGGATCTCGCCCCAGAGCTGCTCGCCGCCATCGACATGCATCACATGCAGGATATCGGGATTAACGCTCGACCAGCGCGCCGATGCCTTTGTCCCCAATATTTCGATGTACCAGTTGTTCTTTTGACCTGGCGCGATACGGTGGGTTCTGATTGTCCAGGGAAAGCTGTCGTTTGTTGAATTATCAGAGGTTTCGCAGAGCAGGGTGGCGTTATCCCAGGTGGCGCATTCAGCCATGCCGCCCCGACCGTCAGGGCGTTGTTTAACGATATTGGCCAGAATCGCCCGCACATTAGCGGGACGCCAGCCGGCGCGGAATCCGAGGTGGCAGGCGTGAATACCCAGGTCGCCCATTACACCGTATTCGCCGTTAAACTCAATCATCCGTTTCCAGTTGATCGGTTTTTCGGTGTTCAGATCGCTGGAGTGCAGAAAGCCGGTTTCTGCCTCGATAATTTGTCCGAAAGCCTCTGCCTCCAGCATCTGACCGATGCGCTGGACTGCGGGAAAGAAGGGTGATTCCGAACTGCAGCGGACAAAGATCTCGGGATTGGCAGCTAAGGCGGCATTGATTTTTCGGTTGGCATCGAGGTCGATACCGAAGGGTTTCTCGCCCATGAGATGTTTGCCGGCGGTGATTGCCGCGCAATAGATCTCGGCATGTAAGTTATGCGGCACGGCGATATAAACCGCTTCGACCTCAAGGTTGTTCAGCAACTCGCGATAATCCGATGTTATCTGACGGACAGTTGTAAGGTTTTCGCTGAACCAGGCGCTGACCGAGGGATTTGAGTCGCAGACCGCCACAATCTCTGGACGCACATCAATCTCAGCCAGGTGGCACCAGCGGGCCGCCGCACTGGCGAATTCACGTCCCATCAAACCGCAACCGATCACTCCAAATTTTACTGTTTTCATAACACCTCTAAATCTGCTTTCAGCTGCAACCAAACGTTGCTTACATGACATATGTTATACAAGATTTTTGTTTCCCGCGAATCTCCGCGAATAGATGTGGAAATTATTCCCCCGCTAGAGCGGGGTCGTTAATCACTAATAATTTCCACATCAACAGATTAAATCAATAAGTTTCATTATTATCTTTCATAAAAATAAGCTTCTGCGGTTGTAATTTTTAGCGATTAGCGTTAAAAAAATTCCAACCGCAACAGAGATTAGCGTAGATTCGCGGGAAAAATACAGTAAAGCATCTTTGGTTGCGGCTACGCTGCGCTACGGTTTTCGTGGTTTAAAATCATCACAAATTCACCTCACTATAGGGCAGGCCGAGGGCCTCGGCGACCGGTGCGCAGGTCATCTCTCCGCGCCAGGTATTTAATCCCATGCGCAGTTCCGGCATGCGGCGCAGCGCTTCCTCGCTGCCTAGATTAGCGATCTTAAGCGCATATGGCATGGTTGCATTGGCAAGTGCCTGAGTCGCGGTGCGCGCATAGGCTCCCGGCATATTGGCGACACAATAATGGACGATCTCCTCTTCAACAAAAATAGGATCATCATGTGTCGTTGCTCTGGAAGTTTCGGCGCAGCCGCCCTGATCAATCGCGATATCCACAAAAACCGATCCGGGTTTCATCTGCCGCAGCATATCACGCCGCAATAGCTTGGGTGCCTTTGCGCCAGGCAGCAGCACCGCGCCGATCAGCAGATCGACTTTGGGCAGCATCTCGATCAGATTCTGTTCATTGCTGTATAATGTGCGCGCGCAGGAGTTCATGGAGATATCCAGAAAACGCATTTTTTCCAGATCGACTTCGAGAATAGTAAGATTCGCACCCAGTCCGGCTGCCATACGACCGGCATTGACGCCAGCTGTGCCGCCACCCAGCACAAGTACATTGCCGGGAAGCACGCCGGGCACACCACCGAGTAGAACGCCCTTGCCGCCCTGCGCACAACTCAGGTAATGTGCCCCGACCACTGCGCTCATCCGACCGGCAATCTCGCTCATCGGTTCCAACAACGGCAGACGCCGTCCGACCGTGATAGTTTCATATGCGATACCGGTTGTTCCGGCATCGAGCATGGCACGTGTCAATTCCGGCGCAGCCGCCAGATGCAGATAGGTGAAAAGAGTCAGGTCGGCCCTCAGATAGCCGAATTCAGAGGCGATCGGCTCTTTGACTTTGATGACCATCTCTGCGGACCAGGCCTCGGCGGCACTCTCCACCAACTGCGCACCAGCCTCGGAGTAGAGCTTATCGGCAAATCCGCTGCCGAGACCGGCTCCACTCTGCACTAACACTTGGTGACCCGCTCTTGCCAGTTCATACACACCGCCTGGTGTGCATGAAACACGGTTTTCACGAACTTTTATCTCTTTCGGTATTCCAATTTTCATAATGTTTTATGGTCTTTGCATCTTGTCAAAAGTATTTCATCATCCTGTGCCGCTTACAAAGCGGCTACTACATTGCTGCGCTGAAGTTCCCTGCTGTAGTAGTCGTTTTACAAGCGACATCGCGCAGCTCCATTTTGCCGCTTACAAAGCGGCTACTACATTGCTGCGCTGAGAAGCAACCCTACAGCTCATTGTGCCTCAGTGTTAAATCTCCCTCTTTCTTCATCATAAAGACCTTAATGTCATTAAAGACTTTAACGTCTCTTCTCCATGCGCTCCGCTCTCGCCCCACCTACAATTTCACACCTTTAAACCACGCAACGCTTCTCGCATAGAATCAATTACAAAATCCAGCATTGC
>JAGYOL010000121.1 GCA_018399555.1 Kiritimatiellia bacterium
AAATTCTTGTTTTTTACGACAGAAACTAAAATTATAGCGACTAAAGGAATAATTTCTCAGAATCCACTTGCTTTGCACAACCTCAAAATGATAAGTTATTTGCCATTCAAGAAAAAAAGCGCCTATCGTCTATCGGTTAGGACCCAAGGTTTTCATCCTTGTAAGCGGAGTTCGACTCTCCGTAGGCGCGCCATTTTTTAAATAGATCGCCGGAGTGCCTGGGGTTTTTTGGGCACCTTGACAAGGAGAGCCGGATCAGCCCGAAGCGCGTCCGCCCCAGCTCAGTTTTCTTCTGAGCACCTCATAGGGGTTATATCCATGCAGTTCGATCACTGGCACCAGCCGATCACTGCGACTGATTTTTATGCTGTCATCCTGGCCGACCAGCAGGTTGCGGCGTCCATCGGAGCTGACAATCATAGGCGAGCTGCAGTCCATCACGCGCACGACAATATCGGTGCTATCGCATAAAACAAGCGGTCGGGCCGCAAGCGAGTGGGGAGAGATCAAACTGATCACAAAAACCGAGGTGGTCGGCATAACAATCGGACCGCCCACCGCCAGTGAATATGCTGTGCTGCCAGTGGGTGTAGCCACAATAATGCCGTCGCAGAGAAACGAGGAAACACCCATACCATCCAGGATCAATTCGATTTTGACTGCATGGCCGGTGGCACCGCGTGTGACGACGGCATCATTCAACGCATCCGGCAGACCACAGAGATCACCGTTGTGCCGCTGTACTCTGACACTCAGGGCGGTACGGTTGGTCACCGTGAACGATCCTTCATAAAGATGGCGCAACGCCTCCCTGTACTCATGATCTTCAAGGCTGGTCAGATAGCCGAGCGAACCGATGTTCAAACCCATCATCGGCAGTTTTTCATCTTCCATCTGATGGGCTGCATCAAGCATTGTACCGTCGCCGCCTAAAACTATCACAGCTTCAACCCCATTGGCTGCAAACTCAGAGACCTCACAGAAACGGGTTGTGATCCCTTCGGCCGCCTTGTCATGCCTGACCCAGACTTTGAATCCCAGCGTCTCCGCGTATGCCGTAACCTGTTTCAGCAGGCTGAGGGCCTGCCCTTTGGTGAAATTAGTGATGACTCCGATATTCTTCATCGGTTTTCCGCCTTTCTCCAATACGCCAGAAACTCGACATTGCCCTCCGGTCCTCGCAGCGGTGAGGTCACACAACCCAGCCATTCAAGTCCGAGCTGCTCGACTCCGAAACGATGGATATCATCCACAACCGCCTGTCGCACCGACTCATCACGCACTACCCCGCCGGGTGCTTTACCGCGACCCGCCTCAAACTGGGGCTTGATCAGAGAGACGATCTCTCCGCCCGCAGGCAGCACTGCGGCCATAGGCGGCAGAATCAATTTCAACGAGATAAACGAAACATCGGTCACAGCAACCTGCGGCTGCCCGGGCAGATCATCCGGCTTCATATAACGGGCGTTAAAGCGTTCAATAACGCAGACCCGGCTGTCCTGGCGCAGCTTCCAATGCAGCTGACCGCGTCCCACATCAAGGGCGATCACCCGGGCAGCACCGTGCTGCAACATACAATCAGTGAAACCGCCAGTTGATGCGCCCACATCCAAAGCCAGCAACCCCTGAACATTAAAATCGGGAAAGGCCGCGAAAGCACCCTGCAGCTTATCACCCCCGCGACTCACAAAACGCGGACGTTCGGCAACTTCAAACAAACTGTCAGCGGGATACCTGTGACCACACTTCAGCACCGGGTGTCCGTTCAGGCGCACCGCCCCCGCCAATATCAGCCGTTGGGCCTGCTCGCGACTGACAGCCAGACCGTTCCTGACCACCAAAGTATCAAGTCGTTCTTTTGTCATTTTCAAACCGGATGGCGGCACTGTACCCATGAGCATCCAGACCCTCAACCTCCGCAAAAACTCCAATGCTTTCACAGCTTGCGACCAGATCATCGCGGGTGTATTGCACAAAACTGTGCCGTCGCCTGAAATCATCAGCGGTCAAGCCGTTAAACATGCGCGCCGCCCCGCCGGTAGGCAGCACATGACTCGGCCCGGCAACAAAATCACCAACCGACTCGGGCGTCCATTCTCCTACAAAAACAGCACCCGCACAACGCACCAGAGGAAGCATGCGAGCAGCTCTGCGCGTCATAATTTCAAAATGTTCAGGAGCGAAACGGTTGACCAACTCCATGCCCTGCTTCAAATCGGGCACCACCACAAGCAGAATGCCGTTACGTCTGATAACCCGCTTGACAATCTCAGCACGCGAAAGCGCTTTGATCTGCCGTTTCAGCTCCGTCCGAACCGCTTCCGCCAGCTCCATCGAATCCGTTACCAGCAGCGACTTCTCGTGTCCGCTGCCATGCTCGGCTTGTGAAAGCAGGTCCGCCGCGATCCAGGCGGCTCTGGCAGAGTCATCGGCCAGAATTGCAATTTCACTCGGCCCGGCCACCTGATCTATGCCCACAAAACCGTAGACCTGTCGTTTAGCCGCCGTCACATAGGCATTGCCGGGGCCAGCTATCTTCTGCACCGACGCAAAAGTGCCGGTTCCGAAAGCCATCATGCCGATCGACTGTATCCCGCCGATTCGATAGATCTCCGTAGCCCCAGCGATCTTCAGCGCATACAGCAAAACCGGATTGATTTTCTTGTCGTGTCCGCATGGCGTACAGGCGACAATCTCGCGGACACCGGCACTTTTGGCCAAAGTAACCGTCATGACGGCGGTTGAAGCCAGCGGAGCGGTGCCGCCAGGGATGTAAAGCCCCACCCGCTCCATCGGCGAAAAGCGTTCGCCCAGTACTCCTCCCGCCGCAGTTTTCATCTGCCAGTCGGCACGCATACCCGCTTTAGCAAAAGCCCTGACACGCACGTGGGCATCTTTAACCGCTTTTCTGATGCGTGCGGGAACCTCGCGCGCCGCAGCTTCGATTTCACTCTCGTCAAGCTGCATGTCCGCAACTTTAAGCACCGCGCCGTCAAATTTTTCCGCCGCCTCCAGAACAGCGGCGTTACCACGCCGCCTGATATCAGCGAGAATCCGCGCCGCACTCTTTTCAGCTTCCGGATCAAAGGCCGGCCGCTCCAGAAAACGGTCAACCGCCGCTGAACCCCGAACAAGTGCCCATTTCTCTATCTTCAAACTCATTTTAAGAACCACAGAACACAGGTGAAAACCCGCCTTTAAATTATTTGAAACTGCCAGCATATGAACTAATCAAGGGTTATGTTACGATAACCTCAGTTGAAATGGAAGTTCGAAATCAATCCTCTTGTCAGCCAGCCAGCCAGCCAGCCAGCCAGCCGATCGTAAACGATTTTTATCTCAGCAGAAAAAGCCACCGGAACTGCAGCCGGAATCCTGCATTCCGGCAATGTGCAACAACCTGCAAAGGCAAAAAATCCGGTTCGCAGAGCATTGTTCGCTTTAAATAAGCGCGCGATTATGATAGAATGGGGGTTTGTTTCAGTCGTAGCCGTTTGAGGATTTTGTGCATCTAAAACAGATTGATATAATAGGATTTAAAAGCTTCGGCGAAAAAACACGTTTGCAGTTTGAACCGGGAATGATCTCTATTGTCGGACCTAACGGCTGCGGCAAAAGCAATGTCTCCGATGCTATCCGCTGGGTTCTGGGCGAACAACGCCCCACTTCGCTGCGCTGTTCACGTATGACCGACCTGATTTTCAACGGCACCGACACCCGTAAACCGCTTGGCATGGCGGAGGTTGCCATAACCTTCACCGAGTGTGAAGGCGCATTGGATACCGATTTCAACGAGGTCACCATCGCCCGCCGCCTCTTCCGCTCAGGCGACAGTCAGTTCTTTATCAACCGCAACCCCTGCCGTCTCAAAGACATCCAGCGCCTGTTCATGGGAACCGGCATCGGCACCACCTCATATTCAGTCATGGCGCAGGGCCAGATTGACGCAATTTTATCGTCCCGACCCGAGGACCGCCGGGCGGTTTTTGAAGAGGCTGCCGGCATCACCAAATTCAAGGCCGACCGCAAAGAGGCTCTGCGCAAGATTGAACACACCGACTCCAATCTGACCCGTCTGGCCGACATCATCCGTGAAGTTAAGCGGCAGATCAACACCTTGCAGCGTCAGGCCGGCAAAGCGCGGAAATACAAGACCCTGCGTGACCAGCTGCGGTCGCAGGACATCTACCTGACCCGCAAACGTCTGGCTGATCTCGATGTACGCATGCGTGAATTGCAGACGACAATTGATCAGTTGAATGACAAAATCGGGGTGTACGCTGATTTTGTAACTGAATCCGAGGAAGAATCCGCCCGCATTCATACCACCATCTCCGCCACTGAAGAACGCATTGCCGATCTGACCGAAAAAGCGACGCGGGCCGACAACAACCACCTTCGCGCACAGGAGGTAATCAAGGTCAATCACCAGCGTATCGAGGAATATAAAGCTTGGTCGGAACGCGATTCAATTGAAATTGCGGCCACACACAGGCAGCTCGAACAACTGGAACTGCAGATGGAATCGCTCGAACAAAAACGGATACTCGTTGAAAACAGTTCGGAAAACGAGCGTCAGCAGCTTGAACAGGCACAAGAGGCCTTTAGCACACATGAAAGGTTGATCAGTGAAACCAGAGAAGCACTGCAGACCATGCGGCGCGACTCTATGGAGTGCGAGCGCGGCGTAACCGAGGCGCAGAACCATCTGAGCAAAATCGAAACCCGACAGCGGGAACTGATTGTCAAACGTGAACGGCTGAGCTCCGAACAGCGTCAGGCAACTGAAAATCTGGAGATGCTGCAACAGCATTCAAAAAACCTCGCATCCAAATTGCAAGAGTTCACCGCAGAGCGCGACGAGATCAAAGCCGGTTTTGAAGTGCTTGAAGATGAACGCGCCCGTACCTCCGGCGAGCTTGAGTCGCTGCAATCTGATTTATCCGCAACGCGCTCCGAAATTGCTGGCACGCAGGCGCGCGTCAATCTGCTCGCTGATCAAAAAGAGGCTGCCGGTGACTATCCGCCCGGCTCTCTGAAGTTGCTCGATCCCGACAATCCGCTGAACATTGAGACTGGAGTTGTAATCGGACCGCTGGCGGAGAAATTCGATGCCGCAGCCGAACTGC
This sequence comes from Kiritimatiellia bacterium, assembly GCA_018399555.1. Lineage (GTDB taxonomy): Bacteria > Verrucomicrobiota > Kiritimatiellia > RFP12 > UBA1067 > M55B167. Next base: position 5,130 of record JAGYOL010000121.1, read on the forward strand.
GCCCGGCTCTGGAAGCGGCACTGCGGGCCTGGCTGGATGCCGTTATCGTGCGGGATACAGCATGTGGACGTGCCCTTTTCAAACGGCTGAAGGCGGAAGACCAGAAATCCGCCGCACGGATCATCGCACTGGAGGCTCCCGCACCGTCGGCACCGTCGGCCGCTCCCGACGGTTTGAGTCCGCTGCTTGATCAGGTGACGGTGGCACCGGATTTCCGGAATGCCGCTGAACATCTGCTCGGTCATGTTTATCTGGTGGAAAAACTTGAAGATGTCCCCGACAGCATCACTGCCGGCATAAGTGTTGTAACTCGCGACGGAATGATTTTCCATGCCAGCGGAACCATGGAGCTCTGGCGGCCCGAAAGCAGAATCTCCAGCCCGCTGGCGCGCAGAATGCTGCTGAGCGAAGCCCGGAAACAGCTTGAAAAGCTTGAGGCCGATGCTGCTGAAAATAACTCACAAATTGAACGGAAAAGCCTGCGCAACGCCGAGCTGGCACGCGCACTGACACAGGCCCGGGCGGAACTCGACACCAGCAGCCGCCGCACCGCGCAGATAGAGGGCGAATATCAATCTGCTCTTCGTGATGTCGAACGTGCCCGTCAACGCTTTGAAAGAGTCAACTCCGAAGTGGACGGTATTCTTTCAGAGGGTTCGGATGATGACGCTTTGCGCTCGGAACTGAGCGAAAAACTGACCAAACTCAATGCCCGGCGCAGTGCGCTGCTTGAACAAATCACTGAAAAATCAGGCTGCCTTAACGAAATCGAGGGTGTCTTCAGCAGACTCAGCCACAATCTGACCGAGTGCCGTATCGCCCTTTCCAGCTCCACTCAGCAACTCGAGTATACACGCAGTCAGCAACGTAACATCGAAACCCATATCGATGAGCTGACACGCACCGTCAACGGACGCAGTCAGGGTGTCAAATCATACAAGATAAGCATCGAAAAACTGAATGCCGAGATTCAGCGACTTGAAGAATCGCTTGAACCGATGAAAATTGAAGCGGAACGGCTGCACACAGCAATCAGGAAAACACGCGACGAGCGCAGTGCTTTGCAGAACACACTGGAAAAAAACGAAGCCATGCTGCATGAACGCCGGCGCCAGCTGGATGAAACCCGTGACGCCCGCAACAAGGCTGAAATAGGTATAACCGAAGCCCGCATGCATCATCAGAACCACCTTGACCATGTACTCAACGAGTACGGCCTTGCACCCGATGAGGTGGCCGCTCATCCCGATCCCGAGTGGGATGACGGAGAGCCGCCTCCACTGGAGCAGGTGGCGGAAAATGTCGCCGCACTGAACCGCCGACTTCAAGAGCTCGGCCCGGTCAATTTGGTCGCCATTGAAGAGTACAAGGAATATGAAGAACGCTACGCCTTCCTGCGTGCTCAGGAAGAGGATCTGACTGAATCCAAAAAGCAGATCCTGGAACTTATCAACGACATCAACACCAAATCCAGCGAACTTTTCCAGCAGACATTCGAGCAGGCCAACGCCAACTTTCAGGAGATGTTCAATAAACTTTTCAATGGCGGTCATGCCAAGCTGGTGCTGCTTGAAAACAGAGAGGACCCTCTGGAATGCGGCATTGATATCATCGCGCGCCCTCCCGGCAAACGGCCGCAGTCGGTCACACTGCTCTCGGGCGGCGAGCGCACCATGACGGCAGTCAGCCTGCTTTTCGCTATTTTCAAAATCAAACCCTCTCCCTTCTGCATGCTTGACGAACTTGACGCAGCTTTGGATGACAGCAATATCGGACGCTTTGTCCAGACGCTCAAAGATTTTCTTTCGCACTCGCAGTTTCTGATCATCACCCATAATCAGCACACAATCGCAGCCTCGGATATTGTGTACGGCGTGACTCAACAGGAAAAGGGCATCTCAAAGGTGATATCAATGAGACTCAGTGATATCGGCAGCAAAGATTTTGATGAGAAGAGTAGCCAGCCGACGGTCCAGGTTGAAACCAGCCTGCCGCCTCCGCCTCGACGCCGCAAAAAAAGCGGTGCCGATAAAAGCGGGACAGAGCAATCGCTTGAGGCGGAAACTCAGGCATAACAACCGCCTCTAGCCGCCGGCCTGCCGACTTTGATTTCCAGGATTTTTTGAAGAGATGATCGTCTTTGTGGTATGCGCCTTCACGAAAATGCGAACCGCGCTCTCCGACACCCGCGAGCCAGCTCGCAAATTGGCATCGTTTGAACGAGCAATTCCGCCGTAATGCAGTGCGATTCCCATCAGCCTTCGCTCTTGTGCTGATACTGCAGGAGGCTACAAACTTGAAGTAGCAAAGTCACTGCGCCTTAAGTTCAGTCTTGCACCGGGTTTAAGAGAACGTGTAACACTCTTGTTGTCATAAACAACCCGCACACTCTTTTGCGCATTATCCCCTGCCATCAGGGTTGCATGTGAAAGTTGTCCCTTTTCCCAGTTGATCTCCACGGTTATATCGCCCCTTGCGCGCAGACCGCGTACATAACCGTCCGGCCATTGAAGCGGCAGAGCCGGCAGCAAGTTTTGAGCGGGAGCCTTTGCGGTTGAAATCGGTTGCAACCGAAACATAAACGGATATATTTTCTGCTCCGTTGATCTGAAGAGAGTTTTCTGAAACATTAACTTTATCGGCTGGACAAGCGCGAATGCGACACACAAACTCAGTTGCGGATTGGCCATCGGCAGACGCAACCTTGACCAAATCTTCACCTTGCGGCACAGTACCATCCATGGAAAGGTTGACATCAACCGGGTTATCCGATGTGATCGTCACTGCAATCACATCAGATTCAGCACCGACAAAAACCTCCTGCCGGATTGATGATCCATCCTGCAGTTTATAAACATTGAGAGCCACCCCGCTCCGGAGGTCAAGCTGTCTGCGGGTAATCGCGAGGAAACCCAGCGAACGGCATCGCTCCCAGACGTCCGTTCCCAACCGGATATGCAACATCCCATGCAGCTGCGGGCGCATCATCCCAGATGATAAGATCGGGCTGATCAGGCTTTGACAAAACAGCTGAAACAGAGAAAAGGGTCAGCAACAGATAAATAACCATTCTCATTGAAAAGACCTTTATTCGATATCGCATGGATAGGCTTGCTTTTC
>JAGYOL010000122.1 GCA_018399555.1 Kiritimatiellia bacterium
ACCGCCAAAATAGTGCCGGAAAGAGAGGCCACACCATACGCCAGAATTTTATTGGCCCGAGCGCCGAGATATTTCATGACCGATGCCTGGCTGACAAAAACCGCGATCGCTCCGGCTATGAAAAAAGCGGGAATCAGACAGAGCAGCACATGCTCCTGCGCATACCACTTAGCAAGGTGGAGCGACTCCATAATTGCATTGTCAAAACGCGCATTCCCGACCGGCAGATAAAAAAAGGCCAGAAATACGCCGGCAATTACCGAAAGTTTCTTCCACTCAGATTTCCATTCCATATACACCTCTTATGGTTTTTTTACTATGACAATCAGCTTCTGTTTGGCAATCTTGGTTCTTCTTGCAGTTGGACAATTGGCATAATAACCAAATGTAACGCATGTGTCAACAGTGCTTGTATTTTTTTTAAAAAAAGGTTATGATCCTGTAACAAGTTAGTGGTAACTTTCGGTTGCGGTGAACAGTAACTGTGATTAGAGTGCCGCACAATCACGAGCAGAAATTATGAAGAGATGCTTTTTTATTGTTTTATTGATGCTTTGCACGATTCATCTGCAAGGTTATGAAGCTGCCTGGAAGTCGCTTGATCAACGAGAGATTCCGCAGTGGTGGCTGGATGCTAAATTCGGTATTTTCATACACTGGGGTCTGTACGCCGTACCGGCTTATGCGCCGACTGAAGCGCAACATGTCTACGCCAAATATTCGGAGCATTACGATAACAGACTACGCACGAAAAATCCGGAGTTTACAGAGTTTCACAGTAAAACCTACGGTGCTAAAAAACGCTATGCGGATTTCGCCACAGATTTCAAGGCAGAACACTTTGATCCCGCAGAATGGGCCGATCTTTTCAAACGTGCCGGAGCGCGCTACGTGGTTCTTACCTCCAAGCATCACGACGGTTTTGCGCTCTTTCCCAGCAGGTATAGCCCCAGATGGAACAGCATGGTCCTGGGTCCCCATCGTGATCTGGCCGGAGATCTGACGGCAGCCGTCAAATCCGCAGGTCTGCATATGGGCTTCTACTACTCACTGCTTGAATGGGGCAATCCGCTGTACTCTAATGAGAGCATCGACCGCTGGGTCACAGAGGTGAATATTCCGCAGATGAAAGAGCTGGTAACGCGTTATCATCCTGAAATCGTCTGGACCGACGGTGAGTGGGATTTCACCGACAAACAGTTGCGTAGCGAGGAGTTTCTTGCTTGGCTTTACAACGAATCTCCGGTAAAAGAGACAGTAGTTGTCAACGACCGCTGGGGCAAGAAAACGCGTGGCAAACACGGAGACCACCACACCACCGAATACGATCTGCTGCACCGCGACAACACCGCCGACTCCAGATTCACCCATCCCTGGGAGGAATGCCGTGGCATTGGTTCATCCTTCGGATACAATCGTTTTGAAACAACAGAACACTACATGAGCGCAGCGCAGTGCATTGAGCTCCTGATTGAAAAGGTCAGTCGCGGCGGCAACCTGCTGCTGAATATCGGGCCCAAAGCCGACGGGCTCATTCCGGTTGTTATGCAGGAGCGGCTGCTTGCAATGGGCAGTTGGCTTGAGGTCAACGGCGAAGCAATATACGGTACACGCTCCTGGGAACACTATCCGGCGACCATGCGCAAGGACAGAATTTACTATACAAAAAAAGATGATTCGCTTTATGTGATTTGCACACGCTGGCCGCAGAAACCGCTTAACATTAACAAAATCGGACGGCCCAAAAACGTAAAGCTGCTGGGCTCCGACGCCAAGGTGGAGTACACTTTTGATGGAGGAAGTGTTAAAATCACTCCTCCGCTCATCAATCCCGGCAACATGCCATGTGAACATGCCTGGTGTTTTAAGGTTTCTTTATAAGTCGAGATAAATTCAATCTACACGGGGAAGTATCATGAAAATATTATTCGTTACAGTGATTTGTTTTACCACCATTCTCTCGGGTGCGCTGGCCGAAGGGCAGTGGATTCAGCTTTTTAACGGAAAAGACCTCAGCGGGTGGACACCGAAAATAAGAAATTACCCCTGTGGTGAAAACTTCGGCGACACTTTCAGGGTGGAGGACGGCGTAATCAAGGTCAGATACGACAAGGGCTATGACGGTACCTTTAAAAACCGCTTCGGTCACCTCTTTTACAATCGCCCGTTCAGCAACTATGTTCTCAGAGTTGAATATCGCTTTCTCGGCGAACAGCTGCCCGACGGTCCCGGCTGGGCCAAACGTAACAGCGGCCTGATGCTGCATGGACAGACTCCGCAGAGCATGAGTTTGAAACAGGATTTTCCGGTCTCCATTGAGTATCAGCTGCTGGGCGGTCTCGGCAAGGGTGAAAAACGTTCCACCGCCAACCTCTGCACACCTGGAACACACGTTGAAATGAACGGCAAACTCTTTACTCCTCATTGTGTGAGTTCAACATCCGAAACATTTAATGGGGATCAATGGGTAACAGTTGAAGCTGAGGTGCATGGCAGCAACTTCATCAGACATATAATTAATGGCAAAACTGTGTTGGAATATCAGGCGCCGCAGTATGATCCCGGCAAAGCTGAAGTCAAACCGTTGATCGAACAGAATGGTGGGAAGTTGCTGATTGAGGGTGGAACTATCTCGATACAGTCAGAAAGTGCCCCCTGTGAATTCCGCAAAATTGAAATCAAAGTGCTGAACTGAGGCGGAAACAACTGCGGCAATCATAACACTTGTAATTCCAATCATCAAAGCATAATATGCACGGGTCGTCTCGTATCATTTTGCAATGATTTTTATTATTGCTTTAATTCCGGCAGGATTGCGCCGGAGCTTAATTCTGCATTACAAGGTCATCAAATATTATGAAACTGCCATTCCCAAAACCTCATGTTGTTAAATTTTTGCTTTTCATGATTTGCCTGATTTTGAGCTTAGCGGTCTTCGGTGCCGGGAAACCCGAGAAGATGAAAATCGCACAGAGTTGGGAGGTGGATCAGGTGATAGCGGCTTTTCCCGTCGGTTTTTATTTCATCACAACCAACAATACACAGTTTGCCGCTTATTATGACAAAGATCATAATATGAAGGTGGCTGCACGAAAACTTGATTGCGACGAGTGGAGCTACAAAACGCTGCCCACCAAAATCGGATGGGACAGCCATAACTTTGTGACCATGGCCTTTGATAAGGAGGGCTTCATCCATCTCAGCGGCAATATGCACTGCGCACCCCTGATCTACTTCCGCAGCACAGAGCCGTGGGATATCTCCACCCTCGAGCGAGTTCAGTCGATGTGCGGCACAAAAGAAAAACGCTGCACCTATCCCTCCTTTATGTTCAATCAGAATGAAGATCTCATTTTCCACTATCGCGACGGTGGAAGCGGCAACGGAATGGAGATTTATAACATCTATGATTGCGCAGATAGAAAATGGCGGCGACTGATGGACAAACCACTAATTGATGGCAAGGGAAAGATGAACGCCTACATGTTCGGTCCGATAGAGGGCAACGACGGGTTCTTTCATCTTTGCTGGGTCTGGCGTGATACATTCAAGTGCGAAACCAATCATGACATCTCCTATGCACGCAGCCGTGACCTTATCAACTGGGAAAACGCGCATGGCCAAGCTCTGACTCTGCCGATCACCTTCCAGTCGCCGGACGTGATTGTCGACCCGGTGCCGGTTAAAGGCGGGATGATCAACGGCTGTAACAGAATAGGCTTTGACTCAGACAACCGGGCGATTATCACCTACCACAAATTTGATGCCGACGGCAAAACCCAGGCTTATGCCGCACGCTATGAAGACGGTGCCTGGCGTATCAGTCAGCTTACCGAGTGGTCACACCGCTGGTATTTCGAAGGCGGCGGTTCGATTGGCAGCAAAGATGTCGCACTGGGAACAATTGAGCAGCACTCACCCGGCAGACTGGCATTACCCTACAGCCATAAAAAGTATAAGAACGGACAACTGGTAATCGATGAGAAGACGCTCAAAGCGGTCGGTCGCGAAAGCAGGAGCAATTTTCTGCCAGCTGGATTTGGAAAAACAAAATCAAAGTTTCCCGGCATACGCGCCCGAATCGCCTATGATCGGGGTGGCGACTCCGATCCGGACACCCGCTACATTCTGCGATGGGAGACCATTGGTGCAAATCGCGACCGCAAACCGCCGGAACCTCATCCGGAACCGTCCAGACTTATGCTATACAAATTGTCCCATTAATTCCTCCGCGTACAACCAAAACAAATCTCTGGCGTACGTCAGGTTTGTAACCGAACCCTAGAAGTTCAGCTTATCCGGTTAAAAACCGGATTTACGTGGCTGCGCTGCGGAACCACTTGACCGGAGCGCATAATCATATCGTTTCCTGTCGCTATACACTCAACTTCGAGCACAAAAAACAACATTAAAATTTCATAAAAGACGCTTTCACAACCCGGTTTTTTTTTGTATATTGCCTGTGTCTTTTATGCGGGGGATTAGCTCAGTTGGTTAGAGCGCCTGCTTCACACGCAGGAGGCCGACAGTTCGAGTCTGTCATCTCCCACCATAAACGCAGAGCCGATAACGATTGCGAGACGGTTCAGCTCTCCAGATAACAGCGTACTCGCTGATTGACTGCGTCAGCTATCAGCTTTACGGGCATACCCCCCGATATATCCGCAACTTCGACAACGCGCAGACAATCCAACCACTTTTCGGCAGCAGGAAGTATGCTGAGCAGTCGGTTTTGCGCGGTTTCAAAGAATCCGGTATTCAGATAATTCTCGCCTCTGTCCGGAAAAAGTGCCAGATAAAGCATCTCCATTTCTACAAGCTCATTGAGAAAATGAGTTCCCAGCGAAACATCCGGAATTAAATTCTCGTGCATTGTGACCACCTCACAAACGATTGAAACCGTGTTGATATCGCTGAAAGAAACCGGTATGCCGAGAGAGGGAGTGCTGGTGCCCCAGCGTCCCGGACCGATCGCCATGGTAACCCTTTCACCGTTGCGGCGAGAGACACGGTTCAAATCACCAATTAATCTGGCAATCTCGAAACGGGCGTTGACCGGTAGTTCTCCGTAACGTCCAGGATGAACATAGATGAAACGATCAATGCTTACAACGCGGCTCTGTCCGATCACAGCACCGCGAGCTTCCAGAATCATAGCGTCCCTGGCAACCTGAACCTCGGGCAGTTGAATTGTCTCCGCACCCTGAACCTGCAGTGGACGGCACTGCAGTAGATTGATACGATAACGCTCGCCGTCAATAAAGTTGGCGGTGAACTCGATATCCACCGGGTGTTTGTAAGCCGCTTCCAGTGTGGATAGAATTTTACGCATATCCTGAACAAACGGAGTCTGCCGCAACAGACGATCAAAGGTTAAGATGCGATACCCGGCAGCGGAGCGGGAGCTGGCAGGATCTGTCGCGGATACCATATCAAGTGCTTGAAAATCGGTATCCTTGACGAGATCATTGAAGTACTCTGAAACCAGTTGGTTGGCTTCTAAATCGAGATAGTCAACACGGCGTTGAGCATACTGCGCCACCTCTCCGAAATTTGTTTCGGGGCGTTTATCCGGCTCATTGAGGGCGACAATCCGGGTGTAATCATCATCGGTACGATCGACTGCGCGGGTTCCCAGACCGAAAACGAGGCGGATAACGCCTGCTACGGGATTGATGCTCTCATGCCAAGCGTAGGGATTGAAAGAGAAGCCCACACCGGCCATATCCGGATAAAAGTTACGCCCGTGCATATTACCCGAGACCCGCATCACCAGCAGCGCCATCTGCTCGTCTTTATCCAGCAAGCCCCTGCGAGCGCGATACTGCAGAGCCTGTTCACTCATCGAACTGGCGTAAATACGTTTGACCGCTGCCAGGAAATCCTGCATGCGCCGTTCACGCGGTCCCTGGTTTACACAGAAAACACTCTCATATTTGCCGGCGAAAGAGTTGCCGTAGTTATCCTCGAGTAATGAGCTGGAACGTACAATGAAGGATGACTGACCGAAGTAGTCCAGCATCTCATCGAACTGCTTCATGATGTAGGGCGGAAACTCACCGGTGATAATTCTGCGGCGGGCCTGTTCCGCACCGTTCATGAAGCGCTCGGAACTGCGCTGATTCTGACGCACCCACCAGATTCCGTTGCGCACCAGAAAGGTGAAGAAAACGTCTGACCCGATGAAAAAAGAATCCTGAGCTTCCAGCAGCTCATCAAAAGAGGGATCCGATCGTTTTAAAATGGCGCATGCCAGGAGCATCCCGACCGTTTTTCCACCGATCAATCCGCTGCCGATCAGACGCTTGCGGATATAGAGAATGTCCTGCATTGTCAGATAACGGGCTATCAGACGTCCCATCTCGACATCACGTGAGATAATCATCCGCACCAGCTTCTCGTAGAGCTCTTTGCCCTTTTCCGGCAGATCAGGACGATATTCACCCGATTTAAGCAGCTCATGAGCCTTTAGAAACGCCGATTCCCAGAATCCGGTACTGCTGTCGGAGTGAAGCCCCGACCAACGGGCCGAGGTCAGAATCTCCGATATTACCGCACTGTACATCACAGGAGCAAACTCTTCGCCGTTGCGCACATGCAGCATGTTCATGGTCGGTGAATAACGATGTTGTACCTTGATAGGCCGCACATAGAGCTGTTCTTTGTGACGGTACACATCGATAAAAAGCTGTGTGGTGGTCTGAATGGGTTCCAGAGCCAGAGCGGTGTGATAGTTGCGGTAAATTCCGAAATAAGCTACCGTCTCAAGATCAAAGAGATATGGACAGGTCAGCATGAAAAAGTTGCCGAGCATCTGATCGGAGTACCAATCCACCGCCAGACGTGAGAGACAGTCAAAGACATAGAAGGCCCCTGTTCCACTCTGTTCAATCACAGCATGAATGCGTGCAATGAAGTTCTCAAAACCCTCCAGCGGATCCAGCTCGTGTACCGCAGCTCCCATGTTCTCAGAAACCAGCGGCTGATGGTGAGCGAAACGGAAGTAGACAAGTTTGCGCCCATTGCGCACGGCAGCCTCACAATAGGGCGTAACCAGCTCCTGATAGTCCTCCACGGAGTCAACCCGCCAGACAATGTTATCACCGCTCAACACGCCCTTGAGCACTCTGTCCAACCCTTTGATGCCACTGCTTAAACCAATCTCTGCAACGCTCACAATAACCTCCCTCTCGGCAATTAACCCACCCGCAATTTGCTGTAACTCCGATTTTTTACCTGGACTGGCCCTATATCCGTTTTCAAAAGAATTGCCCGACTGCAAAAATGTGCTTCGAAATTAACCCGCGATACTCCGCAGGTCAACCACAAATTTGTATAAAGCGTAATTTAAATTAATTTGTAATAATTACAATTTGCGAGTTATTATCCGCTTGACTTAAATACCTAAAATTTATTAGAGTCAAACTATGTAAGTTCGTAGACGTTTTCACTGCAGGAGATGTACTTTTACATCCGAACCAGTGGCGCAGATTCAACCCGTAATTAAGGACGAAGTAGCGGTTGATTTTCACAGTTCGCAGGAAACACAACCCACAGTGCCTACGGAGCGGCTAACAGCACCTTCCAATCGGCCAGTTCAGGGGTATCGGTTTGTAACCGAATCCCAGGAGTTCAGCTTATCCGGTTGAAAACCGGATTTACGTGACCGTTGAGTGCAACGCCGAATCAAACCTGTCTATCCTTAACAAAGATAATGATTGTTTTGCATAACAATATTTTAAAACTGGCGGAGCGATTGCTGAGGTTCTTGCCTTTGCCCGTTGTGATCGCCGCTGTCACCTTCTCTGCCACACTCTCACAACACGCTTACCCCGGTTCATCAGCCGGTTTTATCGCCAACGCAGCGGGACTCTCCCAAGGCAGCACACACTTTCATCCGCTCTTCACCTTTATAGGCCGGCAAGTCGCAAACATCGAATTCCTGACACTGCCGCTGCGGCTGAATCTCATCTCCGCCATATGCGGAACAATCTGTGCGACACTGCTTTACTATCTTACAGCCCGACTGATCCTTTTTTCTGCATGTGAGGGTGACAACGAATTACAGATGGAATTTGCACCACAGATTTTTGATGATTTTATCGCCGATCTGCCTCAGGATGTAATTAAATATAATGCCCGCATCTTCAAAATTGCGGTGACAGGGGGGTTGACCG
>JAGYOL010000123.1 GCA_018399555.1 Kiritimatiellia bacterium
TACATTTGTGCAAGAATGACGCACTTATTGTTCAAAAATATCACAACAAATGTCAAATATCTTAACTACGACCCCGCTTGGTTCCGGCTACGCTGGGTTAGATTATTAGATTCGGTTTAGAGCAGTTAAATCAACGAGGAAGAGTAATGGGAGAGCATTTAACCCCTGAATTTTTGATTGCAAAAGCAGCAGCCTGCATCCTGACAGTGATGCTCTGTCTTGTTTCGAGAGCCGAACAACCCAACATCATCTTTATGATGGCGGATGATCTGGGTTATAATGACCTGGCCTGCTACGGGCAGAAGATATATCCGACGCCACACACCGACCGGCTGGCGCAGGAGGGCATCCGGCTGACCTCGGTCTACAGTCCCTCCTCGGTATGTTCACCAACGCGCTACTCGGTTTTAACCGGCACCGATCCCTGCCGTCGTTTTATCACCTCGCATGTGCTTTTCAATGCTGAGCCGCTGGTAATTAAGGAGAACGAACCGACAGTGGCATCACTGCTCAAACAAGCTGGCTATGCCACCGGTGTGATCGGCAAATGGCATGTGGGACTGGGCGACACTCTACCGCGAGACCTTAACAATCCCGGACGCGGAGCCAATCAGATCGGCTTCGACTACTCGTTTCTGGTACCGGATGGGCACAACATGCTGCCGCGCTGTTATCATGAAAACGGCAAAATTGTCGGGGGTACCAACCCACCCTTCGAATCATATCTAATTATTCAGGAGCGCGGCGGCAAGTTGCTGCAACACAACGCCCAGAGCAAATGGGATGAACGCCGACCAGGCGATGAAATCGGTATTACACTGGCGGAGCGAGCCGACACCTTTCTTGAACAAAACGCGGAAAAACCCTTCTTCCTGTACTATGCGACCTGCCAGGTTCACGAACCCTTCACGCCACAGGAGCAGTTTCAGGGGAAAAGCGGTATTGGCGCACTCGGTGATTTCGTAATGGAGTTCGACTGGATGGTCGGACGCGTGATGGCCAAGCTGAATGAACTGGGCTTAACTGAAAACACCCTGCTGATTATCACCAGCGACAACGGCGGACTAAGCACACAGAGGAATCCGCAGACCGGAGTCACGCATCGTCCCAGTGACCCCTGGCGTGATCAAAAAGGCAGCATCCACGAAGGCGGTCACCGGGTACCCTTCATCGCCCGCTGGCCGGGACGGATCAAGCCCGGTACAGTCAGCGATGAAATGCTCTCCCTGGTTGATCTGACCGCCTCCGCAGCCGCTCTCAACAAGATCGAACTGCCACCAGACGCCGCGCTCGACAGCTACAACATGTTGCCCGTCCTGCTCGGTAATAAATCCACACGTTCATCGGTCATGCTGACTGAGCGAGGCATGAAATCGAGTGCCATCCGGCAGGGCAACTGGAAATTCATCAGGTGGAACTATGGCCAGCATCCACCGGAACTATATCATCTGGGACGCGACCCGTACGAAACCGACAATCTGTTCGCCCAGGAAGCCGAGCGCGCGCAGCAGATGCAGCGTACTATGGACAGTTATTTTCAACGCGGCGCATCACGTCCGGAGGCCCGGACACAGGGCAGGACACTCCCGGCAATCATGACAGAACGGGAACAACGTGACATCCGAGTAGACACAATCATGTCGAAACAGCCGCCACGTCCACCACAGGCACGCAAAAACCGCTCCTCTGGAACTCGGCAATTGCAACTCGAACCCGGCCAGCTACAGCCATTCAAAAGCGGAGCAACTCTCTTTACCGATCGCAATTATACCGCACTTGAGCCACCGCAAGCACTTCGCAAAGCGTCATTTCTGCCGGTTCCTTTGAGCGGCAATAAAATTATCACCTGCGCTGCAGAAGGTGTGTTATGGATTGCGACGCCGGCTCCGCAGCGCAACAGAGCTTCTCAGGAGGCCGCATTGCTGACACAAGGCTTTAAAAAGCTAAATCTGCCGGAATTTTCATTGTGGAACAAAAGAGATGGCAACCGCTGCTCTATCTATGAAAAAAAGTGCAGTAAAGGTGATGTCATCAAATTCGGTTCCTGGGCGCTGCCACTGTTCTAAAGTTTTGGCAAAGCCTGCGCCATGCGCCACGGAAATTGGAATGAAAAGAATTTAACACGGAGGCACGAAGAGTGGTTGAGGTTAGGGGTTTGGGGTTAGAGGTTAGGGGTTAGGGGTTTGGGATTTGGAAATGAAAAAAATGATAACAGTTTGTTGCATTGCTCTGCTGGCAGTGCTCTCGGCCAAAGCCGCCAAGACCGAGGCACCGCGCTGGCCGCACATGCCGTATATTCTGACGGAGCCGGGCGAGGAGCACCATCCCAGCAACCGAATGTTCCAATGCGTGATGAGCATTGAAGCCGCGCCGAACGGACGTTTATGGGCAGCCTGGGACTCAGGCGGTTATGGCGAGGGTGAAGACAATTTTATTCTGCTGGCAACCAGCGGTGACGAGGGCAGAACCTGGTCTGAACCGAAACTGATCATCGATCCGCCATTTCGCGCCTCGTATGCGATGCTCTGGCTCGATCCAAATGGTACAATGTGGTTTACCTTCAATATCTGGCCGATTCGATCCGCCCGCGCCGATCAGATAACCTGGCAGAACAAAATTCCGGACATCAGCGGCTACAACGCATTTATCAAAAAATATAATTTCGCCGCAAGTCAGTTCTGGGCTATCACCACCGATGACTCCGATAAAGAAAATCCCACGTGGGAAACACCGCGTCTGATTGCGATGGAGGTGGCCGGTCATATGAACAAACCGACGGTCCTGCGCAACGGCACCTGGGTCTGGCCGACCGCCACACTGCGACATGAACACCCGCATCGACCACTCTTCTCAACCGATCAAGGCGAAAGCTTCCATTTCCGCGGTCACGTTCCGATTCCAGACGGCAAACGCGGCTGCGACGAAAACATGATCATTGAACGCAAAGACGGCTCACTCTGGATGCTCGACCGCACCAACTACGGCATCGGAGAGAGTTTCTCCTTCGATGAAGGCAGAACATGGAGCACCATGAAAGAATCCAGTATCGCCCACACTGTGGCGCGTTTTTATATTCGCCGATTGAACTCAGGCAAACTGCTTCTGGTGAAACATGGCGAACTTAATGCCAAACATGGACGGACAAGATTGATGGCCCACCTCTCTGATGACGACGGCAAAAGCTGGTATGGCGGATTGCTGCTGGAGGATCGGCAGTGCAGCTACCCTGACGGCACACAGACGAAAGACGGCACCATCTATATTATATATGACCATGAACGTCACAAGGCAAAGGAAATACTGATGGCAGCCTTTACCGAAAAAGATGTCGCAGTCGGCAAAATTGTCTCGAATAAAGCGAGGCTGAAACAGATGGTGGATAAAGCCACCGGACGCAACCCGCGTCATGAAAAAAACTGATCGGCTTGCCTGAATTATAATTAACAAAGAAAGAAAGGGTACATTACATGAGATCATTAATTGCCACCGTCAGCCTGACACTGGCAGGAACGGTGTGTCTACAACACTCTGCTAGCGCAGCAGATGCTAATAGAGAGAGTCCGATCATCCCCTTGGAAAAGGGATGCGAAATTGTTCAGGTGACAAAGGGTGCCAAGGTCTGGACCAATCGGGAATACCAGATGACCGCTTTTCCGGAAGCTTTGAAAAATCATAAAGTTTTTCTGCGCTCGCCTATGGAAAAAGCACGTTTCGAAGTTTTTCAACCGGGCTACATTGTGGTGCTGACTCCCCTAAAACAGAATTTCAATCAATCCGAGCTACTGTCGAAAACAGGTTTTAAAAGTGTCAATCTGATACCTTTTAATCCATACACAACACAACCGAGCAAACCCGGCAATCTCTGTCTGGCAGTGCAGAAACAGGTTCAGAGCGGTGATGTTGTGGAATTCAACCACTACGGCATCGCACTTTGGAGCGATCAGGCGCTGCCGCTCGGCGAGACCCCCCTGCCGGAGTCAAACATCAAAATCCCGACGCTTGATATCTCAGGTGAAAAACACCGCCACTCATTTGTCGCCAAAGGCACACCCGAAACCTATCAGGGGCATGTCGACACCGTTCTGATGCCGGATAACAAAACCATGTTTGCCGTCTGGTGCATCAACCATGCCGGTCATCTCGGACCCTTGGCCGTCAGTTACGACACCGGCTTAAGTTGGAGTAAACCGCTCGAAACACCGGATGACTGGCGCGATGTGCGCCATACAACTCCAACCATTCATCGTCTAGTTGATCCTCAGGGAAAGGCGCGTCTCTTTGTTTTTGCCGGATACGATTATCCTCCTGGATGCCTCCGTCAGTCTTACTCCGAAGATAATGGTAAAACCTGGACACCGATGGTCGATACCGGACTCATAGCCGAATGCCCTCCAAAAGATGTTCTGAGCTTTGATAACGGCAAGCGCCTGGTAATGTGGTGCGATCGGCGCGATCCGAAATCCGACCGCAAAGGAAATGTTGATCCGGTGGTCTGGCAGAGTGAATCGCTGGATGGAGGGTTGACCTGGAGTCCTGAAAGAGTCGTCGTTAAAGTTCCCACACGCTGGGCGCAGCCGGCTGTGATTCGCGATCATACAGATCCAAACAGACTGGTCATGCTTTTGCGTTACAACGGGTATGGAAAAGGACGTTACGCGGTCAGCACCGACAATGCGCAAAGCTGGTCGGAAGCCATGGAACTGCCTGAGTCTCTGACTGGACATCGTCCTATTATCCGCCGCGCACCCGCACCCGACAACCGGCTCGTGGTAGTCATGCGCGACACCGCCCCGACAAGCCACACCCGCGGTCATTTTGTGGCATGGGTTGGAACATTTGACGATATTGTCAACAAACGCGAGGGACAGTACCGTATCAAACTGCTGCACAGCAATGCCGGTTCAGACACCGGATACTCCGGCCTTGAGGTGCTGCCGGACGGCACATTCATTGCAACCACCTATATAAAATACGAACCTGGTGAAAATAAACACTCGGTCGTCTGCACCCGTTTCAAACTCTCTGAAACCGACGCGATGGGTAAATAAAGAATAGTGAAAGAGTGAGCCGGAGGGATTGGAGTTTAGGGGTTAGGGAGTTGAAGAGAGTCGGAGAAAAGAGTTTAACACAGAGGCACGGTGAGTTGTGGAAGGTGGGATGGGTTCACTCTTCACTCTTCAAATAGCCGGTGAGGGGTCGCCTGCGAAACACGTGGCAATGTAGTAGCCGCTCGCATCTCACGCCGTATGTAAGAAGGCGGATAAGCGGCAAAGCGCCAACCGTTTAAACCGGTTACCGTGGTGCGGCATTATTGCCGCACCGCAAAGTCGCTCATAGAACGATTTCGCCAGAAAGAAATTGATTAACACCCGGCAAAGGGTAAACTTTAAATGAGCTAAAAAACAAAATTTCATAGTTGCAAAACTGTTGCGATAACCAGTATACTGGTCGGGAAGGTAGAGGTTTGTGGTTTTCCATTCAAGTCTTTATTGAACAAACATCGAAAGGATATTTACATGCGAACAGTCACCGCTTTAGCGATTATGGCACTGGCAATTTCAACCTGTCGGGCTGAACCAGCTGTCTCACCTGTATTTATGGAGGGTGAAAGTGCCACACTGGAAGAAATGACCTGTTTTGTCGGCACCATTGAACAGGGTGCGCTGGTCTTTACCGATCGCAACTTTGTTTTTCACGCACCGCCACAGGGGTTGAAAGGCATGACCTATCTGAAGGCGTCAATCAACGGAGAACTTCCGGTATCAATTGCCAAAGCCGGATTGCTTACTGTAGTAACGCCCTCATCCGATGTTAAGGGTGCGTTCTGTTCACAGGTGGCAAAACTTGAAGAGGCCGGTTTCACTTGGATTCAGGCACCGCCGATCTTTCAGTTGTTCGGAGATAAAGCGATTGATCAGTGCCGCATCTATCAGAAAGAGGTGGCGGCGGGAGAAAAACTGCTGTTGCCAAAATGGAGTGTGATTGCCGGGTTTAATCCGGTAAACCTTGATTTCTTCAGACCGAACGATAGGGTGCAACGGGCAATCGACCGTATGCTGGCTGATGAAAGAATCGCGGACGGTCTTGCCAAATCGCAGGACATGCTGGTTAATCGGCCCGATTATGTCGTATTCATTCCCAGAAATCCCATGGGCCGAAGCCACAGTGACCCGATGAAAACCGGAGATACCTACAATGATCACTTTCAGGTCATTGAAAACGACGGCAAACTCTACGCTTTCTGGACACAAGCCACGCGAGAAGGTGACACCGACCAGCACATCGCCTTCTCAAAGAGCCTGGACAAGGGTGAAACCTGGAGCGAACCGGTTGTGCTGGCGGGCTCATCCAACAAAAAAAATCCAAGACTCAGAGCAAGCTGGCAGCAGCCGATGATCAGCAAATCAGGGCGTATCTATGTCCTTTGGAATCAGCAGACGACCAGTCGTGGACCGCACTGCGGACAGATGTTCGGCATCTACTCTGATGACGATGGCGAGGTGTGGTCTTCCCCGAAAATGGTTGAGATGCAACGAATGTCAAAGGATCCTGAAGACCCGCTGACTCCTCCAAGCTGGTGCAACTGGCAGCGTCCGCTGCGGCTGGGTAAAGATGACAGATTCCTGGTTGGCGTTTCAAGACACGGCAGACTTCCGGACGACACCAGAAATTCCTGCACCGTTGAGTTTCTGCAATTCGACAACATTGATGATGACCCGAAAGTTGAGGATATCAAACTGAGCTGGTTTTCAACCAATGAGAACGTGCTGCAGGTCACACACGAAAAATTCGGCTCAGCCTGTGAGGAAGCCGGCATCGTGAAACTGCCGGACGGACGTCTCTTCGCCCTAATGCGTACCTGCGCCGGTTATCCCTTCTGGTCGCAGAGTCGTGACGACGGCGAAACCTGGAGCAAACCGCAGAAACTGCTGGACCGTGATGGCGGCACCGCTTACCTGCATCCGCGTTCACCCTGTCCGATCTATGACTGGAAGGGTCCGGAAGCTGCCAGCGGCTACTACTTCGCTCTGGTTCACAATACCTTCGATTTTGAGGGAGAACGCGAATATCAGCGCAGAGGCCCGCTATATCTGATCGCCGGACGCTTCAACCCCGATGCTGAGCAGCCTATCGAATTCGCTCCAATGAAGCTTTTCGCTCCACGTGACAACGGCAACTCATTCTACACCAGCTACACAATTGTCGAGGGACAAGGTGTGCTTTGGTTCCCGGATAAAAAATACTATCTTCTGGGACGGGTTATCGACAATAAGTGGTTTGAATAAACGGGAGGGTGTGGGAGAAGGCTTTTAACGCGAAGTCACAGAGACGCAGAGATTAAATTATGGAAGAAAAAATGAGATAAGAGAAATGTCTGTAGCGCGAGTACCCCCCACCCGCCGGAAAATGGCTCTTGAGGTCACCGGCTCCACAACGAGAAATCTGTAGGGTTGGCTCTCTGAGCCAAATATGCCTGCTTCCTAGAAGCAACTTTGCAGTTGTAGCAGTCGCTTTTCAAGCGGCATGACAACAACCGCTTAACCAGTTACTGTGTTCGGCATTATTGCCGTACACAAAAGAAAGAACTTATTAGCATGAGAATATACATTAAACTTGTTTTGACTACCGCACTACTCTGTGCAACTGCATCAGCCGGAATGGCCAAGGACTACTCAGCGGCTCTCAATCTGCCGCACCACGTTGGAGCTCCACTGGAAAGACATGCGACCGACTTCCGCGCGTTCCAGGGCATTTCAAGTATGGCAGTCGCACCGGGCGGACGTCTTTGGGCAACTTGGTATGCTGGCAAAGTGCGCGGCGAAGGCCCGCACAACTATGTGGTTCTCAGCACCAGCGCCGACGACGGCGCAACCTGGAAAGAGCTGCTGGTTGTTGATCCTGACGACGAAGGTCCTCTGCGTACCTTTGATCCTGAAGTATGGGTGGATCCGCTCGGCCGCCTCTGGCTGATCTGGGCGCAAGCCATCTCACATGGCCATAACGCCCACACCTGGGCCCTCATTGCCGAAGATGCCAACGCCGCCGCGCCAAAGTGGAGTGCGCCGCGATTGCTGGCACAAGGAGTTATGATGTGCAAACCAACAGTACTGAAAGACGGCACAT
>JAGYOL010000124.1 GCA_018399555.1 Kiritimatiellia bacterium
GGAACTCGCCAGGGCACTGCCGGAAAAGCTAAGCGCTCCGTCATCGCCGTCAATCCGGACAGACCACTCCGGCACACTCATGTTCAAAACCTCTGATTCAATCAGCACCTCATCCAGAGCTATGGAATTTTCAATTGCATTGAAGGTGATTGCACCACCCGCTCGCACCTCAGCTTCGTTAAAATTCCGCTCCGCCGCTGTAAACCTGATATCGCTTGCTAGGCTGTTGATTCTGATTTTAGCGACATCATTGGCAGATTCGGCAGCGCAAACCGCGACCATTCGGCCCTGCCACTCAAGAGCCTCGGTAAACATCTTTTCGGACAGAAGAACGCCACAGGCGTTGACCAGAGCTTGTGATTTAATCTCGGCATTCAGCGAAAATCCGCGCAGAACAGGCAATGCGGCATTTTGCTGCACCGGAATGAAGCGTGCGATCTCACCATTAAGACGGGTGCCGTCCAGACGCAGATCGTAACGCACATCTCTCAAGATCAAATCCGACAACCGTCCGGCATCGGCAGCACCGTCGATTTTACCGGCGCAGGCAAAGCTGCCATCCCGCACCGATGATCTGCCGGAACCGGGCAGGGACAACTTAAACCTTGAGAATTTAGTCATCAGGTCAAATCGGGTCTCATCATCGGTGGATTGTGTGATCAGATTAAAATGTGCAGCGCCTGAGAGATCGTCACCGGTTTTGAGAACCCCTTTAAAATCGGCGGCCAGCCTGGTCAGGTCAAAATACCCCTTAACCGCCGCCTGCCGCAGATTGCCACTGCCGTAGAGATCAACAAATGAACCCTGCACACGCAACTCATCGATCTCCGGGAAAAGCCGGTCGGAGAGGCGGGCTTTGATTTCGACGGAAAGCGCTTGCTCCAGCGCGACACGCCGCCGCTGGTAGAGCAGCACCAGATTGTCAATACTGAGCGAGCTCTGCACTTCGACTCCGGCACCGGACTCTTTGATCTTGAGTGTACCCTGAACTTTGCCGCCAGTGAACTCCATGTCATCGTCAATTTGCAGCAGGGTATGAAAATCACGGGTGATCGCGGCGATATCCAGCGAGAGCCCGGCATCTATATCGCCGGCCACGCGGCGGTTATCGGGCACTTGTCTCAATCTGCCGTTGATACTGGTTCGGCCCCAGGGTGAATTCAGTTCAAACTTGCGGATATCGTAGCGGTTAGCATCGACTGCGGCATCGATAAGCAGTGCGATATTGCCGACTGGCGAAGGTTCACCTTTCCGGGCGGCAAGTCGCAGATCATCCACCAACATGCCGCCTACTATCTGAAAAGAAGATTCCGCACCGCGGCGTTCGAATGTCAGAGCACCTTCCGCCACGCCGGAAACCGGCATAACCGGAAGCCCGGCAAGGGAAAAAATCTCTTTAAGCTCGGCAAGTTTTATACGTTCCAGATGGAGGGTTACTTTATCACCCTGTGTGTTTTCATGTGTGTTGCTCAGCGACATCACGCTGCGCATCTCAGCGGTCAGCGAAAGCTCCCCTCCGCCGCAGAAGCAGCGCAGATTGAAATTAAAGGGACGCCACAAAGAATTGAGTTTCAAATCCCCCTCGATGCGGGTGCCGCCAAAGATTTCACGGCCATCTTCCCGCAGGATCACTGCTCCGTCGCGCACAAAAAGCCTGCCACCCACATCCGCAACCGGCAGGAAGAAAGTGCTCTTCTCATCTTCGGTTTCCGTGCCTGCGGTAGTGCGTTCTTTTTTCTGTTCCGTCTTTTGTGAATTATCGTAGCTGATCACTGGCGACTGCACAATTAACTCGCCAAGTGCCACTTTGCCGAAGGGCAGAAGGGCTCTGACCCCTTTCTTCAGGGTGATTTCACGCACATCGATCTGCAGACCCTCTGCGGGATCATTATATTCGACTCCATGCAGATGCATGGAACCGACCAGCGGCACCTCCCATTTTTCCAGATTGATCCGCGCCGGTCTGATTGACCGGTTGACACGATTGAGCAGCCAGAGTCTGGCAAGATCGGTTGTCAAAAAATAAGCGCACAACGCTCCGGCAACAAGCAACAGAACAAGCAGAGAGAGGAAAATCCGGAGAAACCAGCCGAGACATCCCTTGGCAGTCTCATTCTCTGAAACCTCATTATCATCATATATATCGCTGCCGCTGAAATCCATATTTTTTTCTCCGTGAGAATCCAGCAGAACGCTCTCATTTTTTTACCGGCAGGGTAGGCGTCAGTTTTTCAAGATCGGTCCAGAGTGTACCCTCACCGGCATGAATAATTCTGATGCCGACATCAGGATTCAATGTTTCCACAAACCGCAGTTCCGCCAGAGCGGAGGGATTGCTGAATACATCGGCGCGCATTTTGCGTCCGAGAGCCTCCTCATTGCTGACAACAAACTCGGCCTGAACCTCAGCCTCACCGCTGACGCGGGTAATTTCGGCCTGAATTTCAGCTCGCTCAAGGTTGATCTGCGCCACCCGCAGATCGGCGGCTGCTTGAACTTCGGCCACCTCCTTACGGGTATCAGCGGCAATTGTGGCGACCTCTTTTTCGGTTTCCTGTTCAACTTGACGTTTCAGCTGATTGATCAGAGCCTCTTCGGTATTGAGCTCCGCCTGTTTACGGGCCGTATGCTGCAGGGCCTGATTGGTCAAGTCCTGTTCTTTGGCGACACTGGACATCTGAATGGGGGTGAGTATCTCTGGCGGAACTTCGACATGCCGGATGATGGCGTTATGCACCACAATATGCTTCTCTTGCATCACGGCGGTAAGTTCCTCAGTCAGGTCTTCCTGGAACTGCTGGCGTCCTTCTCCGTCGATAAAATCACGGGCACCGTAGCTGGACCCCTTGATACGGGAGATTGAAAGAATCTGAGGCAGCAGAATTTTGTCGACCACCGCCGGCAGATCACCATAGAGCATATAGATTCTGGCGATATTTTCCGGCATAAGCTCAAACTCCACAGTCATATCCAGAAGCACCTGAAAACCATCGCGGGACGGAAACTCCACAAAACGCTTCAAGCCGAAAGCCACCGCCTCCGGAGCAGGAGTGCTGGAGATGCCGACACCCGCCGACTGCGGCTGAACCTGATCTTCAAGCTCTCCGCGGCCGGCACCATCTTTGGAGAGGGATTTCAAGCCCATTTTCTGTCTGGCACCCTGGGTCATCCGCTGAATATCCTCACTGATAGCCTGTTGCGAGATGAATCCACGTCCGCGATTCTTTTCCAGATATTCGTCACGCTTCTCCTTCTGAGCCTGAATCGTATTCTGCTGCAGAGCGGTCAGAGCGTCGCCGGCACTGGTTATCTGACTTTTCGTGATCACCACCGAACCGGATCGCCCGAGGATGGAAACCTGGTTCATGCCGATTTCCAGCACATCCACCTGATAGGCGCGATTATTGATATAATACAGACCCGGCTGCAACACATCCTCCATCACGCCTTTCCGGCCCGGACCGGCAAACTCACCCGGGCTGACTGGCTCACCGGTCTGCGAAGTCACAACTCCGACATAGCCGATCGGTATATTGATCACATCGAGCTGTGTAACGGTGTATCCCTCTGGATTGAGACGGTAAGTTCCCGGGCCCAGCACATCGGCCCAGACACCCTTGCTCTGCTTATGAGCCGCGATAATGTGCCCTGAGGGCAATTCCTCGCCAACCTTGGATGTCACCACTCCAACCTTGCCGACCGGTATATTGACAGCCTTCTCGATGCGCCATTCATTGAGTACCGGATTAAGCCAGTGTCTGCCTTCCGGCAGCGGAATCCGTTGAATGCCCTTCTGTCCCGGCTCCGCCAGAATCTGCTTAGGGCCGAGTGATTTACCGGACTTGGAAGTCACAATCGCCATAAAACCGGCCGGCACATCAACACGACAGAATGTCCACATGCAAAACGCCCAGATTAGAGCAACAAGCAGAATGGGGAAAACGACAAGTACTGATTTTTTCATCGGGCACCTCCCGGCGCAACTTTACCCTTTTGGGCTGAGACATTCTGATCAGATGCTTCAGGCCGGGCAGCTTTAGTTTTTCTGGTGGGAGAGACGGCGGTGCTGACCGGCGCGGGATAAACTTTGACCGGCAGCCCGAAGATATCTCCACCATGATCCGTTGTGAGGATAGTTGTTATATTTGGTGCCACCTTTTCGTAGAGCAGGGCACGCACAAAATCCTCTTCATCATCATAAACGGCGACCTGCTGTTTCAACACAGCGGCGTCGGCCGTATTTCGGCTTTCCACAACCTTGCGGTCGGCCTCCGCCAGGGTTAACAGAGCTTGAGCATCAGCGTTAGCGGCCTGCAGTTGCACGCGTGCGACTTCGAGCTGAGTGCTGGCCGCCACCGTTTTTTCAACTTTACTCTGTTCAGCCATAACAAGCTGGCGAATTTTTTCCGTATCCGCGTTGACCACCTGCTTGCGTTGTTCGGCGAGGGCATTCTGCTTTTCCAGCTCGGCCTTGGATTTAGCCTGCACAATCTGCTGCTCGAATTTTTTAGCCTCCTGCACGGCAAGTTCACGATCCCGGATAATCGCGGCGATCTCCTGCGGCACAATGATATCGCGAATCAGCACGGAGTTAAGTGATATGCCCCAGCCCGCACAGGTTTCGGCCAGAAACTTATGCAGATTATCCTGAAAAGCCTGACGGGACTCGCCGACAATGAAATCGGTCGCCTCTTTTTTGCTGCCTTCGATGCGGAAGAATCCGCGTGCGCTCGGCAGGATGAGTTTGTTCATGATATCTTCCATGTCGCCGACCTCATGTGTCAACCGGGCAACGCTTTCGACATTGAGATTAAACTCCAGCGTACCTTCAACGGTTACGCTGAAACCATCGAGTGTCAAAAACATGATTGCCTCGTCGCCGGTGAACTCAAAGCGCTGACTCTGCACATTGACAATAGATACGGCGTAAAGGTATGGATTAAGCCGATGGGTGCCCTCTTTGAGAACCTCCTTTTTGACTCCCTTCCAGCCGGTTTCTGTCAGGAAACCTTTTTCAGCGATCGGTGCCCGCTGATCGGAAGCCAGTATATCCGCACCAAAGAGTGCCGTAACGACACCTACGTGACCGGGTGCGATTTTTATGTCGTCGAAAATTTTAACTTCATAAGCATAGGGATTGATACGATGTTTACCGGTTCCGAGCACATCACGCACGATACCCTTGTGCTGGTCATCCGGTGCGATGATCTCCCCGCGGGGCAGGTCTTTCCCGTACTTACGCACCAGCACACCATACTTTCCGGCGGAGATGTCTGTCATCTTGATAATCTTCCAATCCCACACGTAGGGATTGAAAAAGAAGCGTCCCTCGGGCAGAACATCCAACTGCACACCCTTGTATTCATCTGAAAGCGCGATTATCTCCTCGGGCGGCAGATTCCTGCCGGTTTTTTTTGTAAGCACGGCGATCTCACCGTTCCCCGGCTCGATACGCCACCAATACCACCACCACATGGCACCCAGAATAATCAGTCCCAAAACAAAAAAAGGTATAACGGCCGCGGCAGAGGGTGCTCCCGGAGGAGAACCGGAGTGCGAAGGGCGACGGTATCTCCCGCGAGCGGCGGTAAAGCCACGCTCCTGAGGAGGTGGCGGCGGTTCAATCATGTCGGCATCGTCTATCATAACAGCTCTCCTTTGCAAAGATATTTCCGGAATCAATCAAAGCTTACAGTGTTTAAAGCATTCAGAGCGGCAGATGTCACGGATTTGTGATCCGCTCAATCACAATCGCCGATCTGCAGGGCAGATATATTCTGATTATATTACAGCATTCGACATCCCGCACATCATTCATCAAGGTGAAATGCTGTCCGGTTTCTATTCTGCCGAAGCCGCCGAATTCCAATTGATCGGAGTCCAGCAGCAGATGATACTCACCGGGCGGCACAACAATGGGATAATCCGCTACTGAACGTGAACTGTGAAAGTTAAAAGCGAAAACCAGACCACCACGTTCAAAAACCAGAATTTTATCCTGATCATTGACATAAAGACGTCTGGGGACGCTGTCAACCAGAGCGTTTTTATCTCTGATCAAATTGACAGCTGCTTCATCAAACTGAGCCAGGCACCAGTAATTCAACTCTGGATTGTCGCGCAGCGACCACTGACGGCGGGCATAGTGATAGGAAAAGTCATTGCCTTCCCGCGGAAAATCGATCCACTCCGGGTGGCCGAATTCATTACCCATGAAGTTAAGGTAGCCGCAGCCGCATGTGCCCATTGTAGCAAGTCGGGCCAGTTTGTGCAGAGCGATTCCACGATCAATATTGATATGTCTGGCACTGCGGCTCATCGAATTGTAGATGGCATCTTCGACCAGTTCAAAGAAGAGGGTCTTGCCTCCGACCAGTGCCTGATCATGACTCTCAACATAGTTGACGGTCTGTTCATCGGCGCGGCGGTTGGTCAGTTCGTGCCAGAGATATCCGACACTCCAATCCTCATCGCGGACGTTACGGATCAACCGGAACCAGCACTCGGGCACCCCCATCGCCATGCGGCAGTTGAAGCCGGCCCCCATATCCTCCGCCGGAGCCGACAGACCGGGCATGCCACTCACATCCTCCGCAATTGTGAGCGCATCCGGACGTAGCTCATGAATCAGGCGGTTGGCCAGGCAGCAGTATATCCAGGCGTCATCATCGACAGTTGTGTCGAAATACTGCGAATAATCCGTAAAATCCACCCCGAGCCCGTGATGCAGATAGAGCATACTGGTGATACCGTCGAAACGGAAGCCATCGAAGTGAAACTCATCCAGCCAGTAACGACAGTTTGAAAGCAGAAAATGAAGCACATCGATCTTGCCATAATCAAAGCAGCGCGAATCCCAGGCCTCATGCCAGCCACGCGTTCCGCTGTGGAAATACTGATAACTTGTACCGTCAAAACGGGAAAGACCGTCACGCTCATTCTTGACCGCATGCGAGTGGACGACATCCATAATAACGGCGATGCCCGCCCGATGTGCAGCATCGATCAGTTCCTTCAGTTCCTCCGGGGTGCCGAAACGCGAAGAGGCGGCGAAAAAATTGGAGACATGGTATCCGAACGAGCCGTAGTAAGGGTGTTCCATCACGGCCATGAGCTGGATCG
This sequence comes from Kiritimatiellia bacterium, assembly GCA_018399555.1. Taxonomy (GTDB): domain Bacteria; phylum Verrucomicrobiota; class Kiritimatiellia; order RFP12; family UBA1067; genus M55B167. The sequence continues at coordinate 7,123 of JAGYOL010000124.1, forward strand.
CGTTATAACCGGCTTTGATGATGCGCGGCAGAATCTTGTCGCGAAACTTGAGATATGTTCCGATTTCGGCCTCTTCCTGCGCCATACCGACATGCGCCTCATAGATGATCAATCCGGAGGCGGGCACTTTGAAATCGGTAACCTGCCATTTATACTCAGGTGGATTCCACACCTGGGCGGCCAGCAGCAGCGAGTCCTTATCCTGCACCACCCGGCGGGCGTAGGCAGGAATCCTTTCTCCCCGTCCACCCTTCCAACACATTTCGAGACGGTAGAACTGTCCGTGCTGAACAGCATCTTCCGGCATATAAAGCTCCCACACATCCCGTCCGGGCAAGCGTGTGAGCTTGAACTGATCCCGCACTTTCCAATCTGAAAAATCACCTACGAGCCAGATTTCAACGGCATTGGGGGCCCATTCACGAAACACCCAGCCCGCCGGCAGACGGTGCAGACCGTAGTATTCATGTGCGCATGCGAATTCGGGCAGTGAGCCGGGCACAGCCGTCAGTTCGTCAAGCTTCCGCTCAACAAGTTCATGTCTCCGTCTGATCACATCCGCATACGGCTCAAGCCAGGGATCATCCATCAGGCGTGCTCTCTGAAGTTTTGCTGTCATGCATTACTCAAACGATTTAACCAGAGGTCGGTTTAACATCTCCTCATAGATATCAATGTAGGCCTGTGCACAGACATCGTGATTGAAGCGTCCGAGTGCCTCTGTCATCACACGGCTGACTTGAACACCGCGTACGGCGGCATCCTGCCGATAGAAGTCCATGGCACGGTCCATTGCCCATGAGAGACCGAAACTGTCGTAAACTTTGAAAACAAATCCGTTAC
>JAGYOL010000125.1 GCA_018399555.1 Kiritimatiellia bacterium
CCGGTGACGCCCGGCCTTCCACCAGCTTGATTTAAAAGAGACCTTGTAGCTACTCAGAAAAGGAAGTGTCATGTTGTCAGCCAGGCAGATAACAGCGGCACCCTGCTCAAGTGCCGCGGCCAGACGCTCGTCGTCGAAATTGTCGGTTACATAAATGGCTTTGACTGGCAGAGTTTTGTTCTGCGGCAGAGGGATGGTATCCAATCCTTCCATCACCTTATTGTCCTTCAGGCAGTCGTAAATTATGACCTCTTTGTTTACCGGTTGTATCTCGGATGGAAAAAGGCGCGACTCCCATGAATTGTCTGATTCAGCGTTGCCGGAGGCGAGTTGCATCGCGACACGCAGCATGGTCGGTTCCTTGACATCGGGTAGCGTCATCTCGAGTTGATGTATATCGGCGACATCACCGTTGGCGATTTCAGGCAGTGCTATCGTCTTCCGTTTTATGCAATCATCTCCGAGCAAAATTTGCAGATTAACGCTGCCGTTCAGGGATTGTCCGCAGAAATTTGAGAGCATGAGTTTGAGATTCAGCGGAGTGTTGCCGCTGTAGTTCGGCTCCAGCCCATCCTGCAGCAGAACAACAGCGCGGTTGTACTTCAGCACCTCATCCTGTGTAACGCTTTTCGGGTGGAAGAAATAATCAACCAGTCCGCCGGAGGTGGTCCAGTAATCCTGGAAGAGCCACCAGTGATAACCAGAGATGTAATGGTTCTTGCGCAGACACTCGATGTTGTATTTGTGTTGAAGCGCGTAGAGCCGATCCGATTTGAGCGACCACTCTTCGGCCTCTTTCAGCAGACCAAGCTGCTGCAGTCGGTCAACTCCGTTGGTCAGCCAGAACGGAATGACGATCGACTCTGAGAAGCACTGTACGATCTCCGGGTTTGTGAAGGTGGTGTAGTTGCCGGTTTCATGCGAGATCAGCGGCTTGCGCGGTTCGGAGGTCACATATTTATTGTTTGGCCCGAAGACATCCCAGGATCCTTCGCGGAATTGTGCAAAATATATATCAAGTGTGTCGCGGTCATTTTCCGGTTCACTGACTCTGCGCAAGTGCATCCCGTCGGTGTCGGCGAAAAATCCATGCGGATCGAGTTCGTCGACCTTTGCCTTGAATTCATGGCGTGGTGGATAACCCTCCCAGAGTTCGTTGCCCATCACCCAGCAGAGCACACAGGGATTATTCCGATAACGCCTGATAACCGCTTCCCACTCGCGAACATAGGTGTCCATGGCCGGTTGCGGATCGGTGCCGGGCGGAACTTTGCTGCGCCAGATTTTTCCGCCTTTCTCCGGAATGCCAGGTTGCTGTTGCAGAGGGATATAGGGCACGTAAAGAATCGGAAACTCGACTGTCACGACGATGCCCAGTTCATCACAGGCGTCGTAGTACTCGGGGGGCATCACGGTGCTGTGGTGGCGTACATGATTGAAGCCGTAGGCCTTGATCATGCTGAGCTGTCGCAGATGCAGCTCCTTGTCGCTCGGCATTGTCAGCTCTCCGGGGTAAACATGGTCGTCACCGATGCCCCGAAGCATGATCTGCCTGCCGTTCAGCAGCAGCCGGTGGCCGTCAATTGTAAAGTTGCGCATTCCGAAACGGTCTTCAATTTCGTCGGTTTTCGTGCCCTCCTGTTGCAGTGAAAGCCGGGCGGTGTAAAGATAGGGTGTTTCGGGACTCCAGAGGTGCGCCTCCGGCAGTGCGACTTTGACACTGATTGTCTTTCGGACAATATCATCCTGTGTTATCCTCTGATCAACTCGGGCGGCGATCTCACCTCGACTGTCCAGCACCTCGGCCAGCAGGTGTTGCGCGGGAGCCGCGTCGCCATTGAGTTGCGCACTGATCAGGCAGGTGCCGGTTGTGACATCCGGCTGCACAAACAGATCGCTCAACCAGGCTTTTGAGCGTGCTTCGAGCAGAACATGTCCCCAGATTCCGCCCAGGGCGATGTTCATGTTGGCGGTAGTCTGTGAAGCTGCGCCGGTCATGGCATCGACCTCCCAGCGTTGTCTGGAGTCAACCTGAATCGTGATCGTCGCGGTGTCGCCCGCTTTGACGTAGGGGGTCAGATCATGTTCCTGCACGGATAGAAAACCGATGTGTTCTCCCAGATAGTGCTGATCAACCCAGATTTTAGAGTAGCGCATGACGCCGGTGACCTTCAGGAAAACACGGCGGTTTCCCCAATCCGCTGGAATTTTCACACTGCGCTTGTACCATCCCTTGCCGATAAAGTTGTGGTGAGCCTGGGCTGCTGCGGTGCCGTAACCCTGAGTGGACCATACGCCGGGCACTTTGATTTCGCCACGGGCATCGGGTGCATAACCCTCACGCGGCATGGACGGCAACTCGGTTCCCGGCAGATACCAGCGTTCGCTCTCGCCTTTGTCATCCGGATCGGTCGCAAAATTCCAGATTCCATCGAGATTGATTGAGCCTCGCGCCTTTTCCGAATCTTTAAACCATGCAAACCACGCCCTGCACTCGAGTGCGCTACCAACCAGTAAAATGACAGCCGCTGCCTGAAACAGCAATTTAACCCCGTTTGATTTTCTTATTCGCATTACCAATAACCCCTTCCAATGATCAACTGTAATTGTTCTGTTTGTTTTTCAACCGGAGCGCAACACATGCGATTTATCCGATCGTTGCTGTAACAATAATAAAAATCAGAAATGGATACCACATACGTTTCCTCAAAAAAAATAATCGTTTTTCAATAATCCGGCGTGGACGCAGTACTGTGGATAAGATATACTGAAACTGTGAACGCACGCGTACAGATGAATCTTAAGCGGGTGGTTGTGGCCCTGCGCACCGGTTATCAGGATCAGTCGGACCGGTTTGACGGAATAATGAGTTGGGTGTTGCAGCACAACTGCTGGGAGGTTAAGCTTGTCCGCGATAAAATGAACTCCGATGTTCTTGAACATGCTTTGGAATGGGGAGCGCAGGGTATGATTGTCAGCAATCAGCTCTCGCCGCGGGCACTGGCAATATTGGCCGATATTAAGATGCCCCTGGTGACAATGGATATGCGTGAACCCGGGGCTTTGAAAGATCGTAAAACAAATATTATCGATCTAGTGACCGACTCGAAGGAGGTTGCCCGGCTGGCGGCGGAGTACTTTTTGCAAAAGCTCGATTATCCGAATTACGCTTTTATCGGAGCCAGTTCCGAATGGGAATGGTCAAAGATTCGTGAGCGGGAGTTTGTCGCTGCGTTAAAAAAGAGCGGTAGAAATTGCGCGGTTTATACGATGGCAACCAAATTTGGCGTTGCCGGTGATCAACACGATCTGTCGCGCTGGATGCAGGGTCTGCCTAAACCGCTGGCGCTCTTTGTCGCCTGCGACCGCTGTGCACATGATGTGCTGGACCTCTGTCATAAAGAGCATATCCGCATTCCGGAGGAGATTGCCGTGCTCAGTGTTGATAACGAGGTTATGATCTGCACACGAACCCATCCGACGCTGACAAGCATTCAGCCCGATTTTGAGATGGGAGGATATCAGGCGGCTGACCTGCTGAACCGCATGCTGAACGCTAAATCAACAGAACGGCGGAGGGTGCTGGTACCGGTAAAGCGTATTGTTGAACGCGGTTCGACCGCACCCTGCTGTACGGTCGGGCGGCTGGTGCAGCGGGCTTGCGAGTTCATCGAGGAAAAAGCCTGTGAGGGTATCGGGGTTGAGGATGTTGCCCATTATTTAAATGTTTCACGCAGTCTCGCTGATCTGCGTTTCCGACAGGTGAAGGGACAGTCGATTCTGTCGGTAATTCAGACGGTGCGCCTTGAGCATGTCGCACGCCTGCTACGCACCACAACGCTGCCCATCAAAGATATCGGCGAGCTTTGCGGATTTGGCAATGAAAACTATTTGAAACAGCGCTTTAAAAAAAGTTTCGGCGTAACTATGCGGGAGTATCGTAAGAATGCACCCTGTAATCCTGCTGTGCTGCGTAATAACTTACAGCTTTAGAGACAAGAATCCATTTATTTTTGGTTCTTCCAACAATTTATTGGGTAATATGGGAATAAGGGTTAAATCAGATTATCGGGTTTGAATTGTTACACTAGCACTATTGACAGAGGAGTTAAAGCTTCATTATTATGTATGCATAAAAGGTAAACTTTATATGCACTGGAGGTCGCATGAGAACAACACTTGATTAACCTGAAGATCTTCTTTCTAAGGCGATGAAATCATCCGGCGAACAAACTAAAACATCGGTTATCATTCTCGCTCTTCAATCATTGATTAGAAAAAACGAGCTGCAGGAGCTTCGTAAGTTACATGGCTCCGTTGATCTGGAAATGGATATTAATTCTTTGCATCTACGACAAAATGGCAACTGCCGTTTTTAGGATTATAGGCACTAAGCTTCTTCTGGTGACGCAGGGGGCTGGGGCGCAGGTTCGGGCGGAAACAGATAGCGGAAGCTCGGGTGCGTTTTTACGGCTCTTGAAACGCCACGGGCTCGCAGAGCGCCTTGAGATTTTCAGGCGGCGTGCCAGAGGGGATTTCGCAGCCTGCCATGACGAGATGGGGGTTGCCCAGGTTGCGGTAATCGGCTGCAACCGCAGCGCGTATTGTTTCCGGTGTGCCACGGAGCACCTCGCTTACAGGGTCCATCCGACCCGCGAGCACCATCCGGGAGCCTACGGTCCGGCGTGCGAGAGCGGGATCGACCATGTGATCCAGATCGAGAATATCGACAGGCAGATCGGCGATATGAGGCAGCAGGTGGGTGATGTCGCCGCAGATGTGGAGTTTCACGAGCGCACCGGTCGCGTGAACAACGTCGAATATCTCCCGCTGCAGCGGCCGTACGAGTTCACGGTAGATATCCGGCGGAAGCTGGCTGCAGATTGCGTCGCCGATTCCGATTGTGTCCGCGCCCTCGGCCGCCTGAGCCTGCGCGAAGCGGATCGCCGTCCGCGTGCATCGCCGCATAAGTTCGGCAGTTGCTTCGGGCTCCATGAGGATGTCCATTAGAAAAGCCTCGACGCCGTGCAGATCGGCCGCCTCGGCGGCGGGACCTTCGACCCAGCCCAGAATCGAGCAGCTTCCGCCGACGCACTCCTTGAAGGCGCGCACCGCCAGAACTCTGTCCAGCATGCGCTCCGAATGATAGGGGTCGGGATCGTTGGGCAGCGAGTCGAGGTTGCCGATGTCGGGCACAACGATCTGTTCGCAGACCGGGGGATGATCCGGTTCATAGCGGATTTTTCCGCCGAAGCCCTGGGTTTCGCGGTAGGGGTCGGAGATCACACTGACCTGATCGAAATCGAAAGCCTCCCGGCATCGCATGTTCGCTTCAACCAGCACACGGTGGTCGGCGGCGAAAGCGCCGTAGTTCGAGCCGATGTACTCAGCGGCGAACTGCATCAGAATGGGCACGCGTGGCAGAAAATCGACCGTCTCGCCTTTGACGGTGTTCAGGTAACGTTGCAGAGAGTTCATAGAATATATTCGCTGTCTCCGGGTTAACGCCGGGTGAGAGGTGAAACAGGGTTTAAAGTTCCCAGCCGGGGCGACGGAAGCATTTGATCCAGTTGTTGGCTGTGCCGACGTTGGTAAACCTTATGGCGGCCTCGTCCCAGACCAGACGCGTGTCCGCCCGCTTGGCGATATTCCCCAACAGAGTGAATTCGGTCAGACGCGCGGAGTAGTCAAACCCCGCGCAGGCCTGACGGCCTTCGGTGATCGCCTCCAGCCAATCGCCTTCGATACCGCCCCTCGGACGGGGGAGCGTTTGCTCCGGACGAATAAAACTCTGCATCCGCGCTTCGGGTACGATGCGCGGGCTATCACCGTAGACACCGGCGATGATCTTGCCCTCCGATCCGTTCAGAATGATGCCGCCTTCGGCCGGCAGAGAGCGGTCGTCGGGCAGTTCTACCGGCCGCGGCGCGCGTGTTCCCTCATACCAGGTGAGCTTTATGTCGGGCCGGGCAAAGGTGAAGGTGATGACGGCCGAGACCGGGTGCGTGTCAGGGTTGTTGCCGCAGGAAGTCGCGTCCACCGCGATCGGCATCCGGCGATCGAGCAATTCAAAAACCACGTCCAGCGTGTGGGCACCGCGGTCGCCCATCATGCCGTTTCCAAAATCCCACCAGGCACGCCAGGAGCCGGGATGATAGGCACGGTGGTAATCGCGGAAATCCGCCGGCCCGATAAATTTATCCCAGTCGAGTACGTCGGGCACCGGCATTTTCTCGACCGGCTTCAAACCGACACACGGAGACCAACTGGCGTGTCCCCACGGATAGTAGGAGAGGTCGCACCAGGCATCGATGCCGAGTAGCTCGCCGATCGCGCCCGCCGCCATCCATTCACGGATCAGGTAGTGGCCTGGCAACGCATGTCCCTGGATGCCCATCTGCGTGACAACCCTCTTTTCCGCGGCGATGTGCATCAGTTCGCGGCATTCGAAGACATCGTGGCAGAGCGGTTTCTGGACAAAGGCGTGTTTGCCTGCCTTCATGGCCGCAGCGGCGATCACTGCATGCGTGTGATCGGGGGTTGCGATCACCACGCCATCAATGCCGGGTTCGGCAGAGAGCATTTCGCGGTAGTCCTTGTAAAACTTCGCGTTCGGATACTTTCCGCGTGTTGGCCGGGCCAAGTTAATGTCGATGTCGCAGAGCGCAAAAATCGTGTGGCCTTTGTTTGTGACGGCGTTAAGGTTACTGGCGCCCATGCCGCCGATGCCAATTCCGGCGATGTTGAGTTTGCTGTTCGCACCCGTTACATTCGCCGAGGGTGCCTGCTGTGCCCTGATAATGCCCGGCAGAGCTGAGAGGGTCGCTCCAGTTGAGAGTGTCTGAAGAAAACGTTTGCGAGTTATGTGTGCCATTGTGAAATTACTCCTAAATAATGTGAATGTGGAAAAAATAGCACAACCGGTCATGTTTCGCTTGTATTATCTTCTGAATTTTTTGTAAAATCTTATCATCTTACGTGTTTGTTTTTGACATGCGTCCTTCGCATTTCAGGGCGGCGGGAGGTCTTGATTCAAGATGAAAACAGCTTTGCAGATACAGCGGGAGTTTCTGAGTCAGATCGGCGATCCGCGCACGATCTACCAGTTGTTTGAGGTTTTGCCGGATGTCGCGTTTTTCATTAAAGACGCGGAGGGACGCTTCATCATGCAGAACCGGCGCTCGCTGGAATACTCCGGCAAGCAGAGCGAGCTGGATGTGATCGGCAAGACCGATCATGATCTCTTTCCCAAAGAGCGTGCAGGTATCTATGCGGCCAGCGACCGTTCGGTGCTCAAGAGCGGCATGCCGATTATTAACACGATCGAACCCGCGCCAGAGGAGTCGGATCGTCTGATTGTCGGAAGCAAATTCCCGATCAGGAACCGCAGGGGCAGAGTTATCGGGCTTGTGGGCGTTCACCGTATCATCGACGGCATGCGCGACACGCCGGAGTGGTACAAACGGATCGCGAAGGTGCTGCAATATCTGCATGCGCACTACGCTTCACCGGTCACGCTGGCCGATCTGGTGAAGCGGTCGGGGTTCTCGCAGGCGCAGTTCGAGCGGCGGTTCTCGAAGATTCTGGGGTGCACCCCGATCGACTATCTGCTGCGCGTCCGCATCCGCACTGCGTGCGAGATGCTGGAACAGAGCGACCGGACGATCACGGATATTGCCGTGGCGGTCGGCTTTTATGATCACAGCCACTTCACAAAAACATTCAAGCAGATCATGACCTGCACCCCCATCGCCTACCGCAAACGCCATCGGCGCGAATCGTGAGTATAATTCGTGACCGGCATTAATTTTTTTGTTAACTGGCTGACGCTCTTAACACACTCTTAGTCGCTATAATTTTAGTTCCTGTCGTACGGGAGGGGGCGTAGCTAAATATTTGTACATTTGTGCAAGAATGGCGCACTTATTGTTCAAAAATATCAAAACAAATGTCAAA
>JAGYOL010000126.1 GCA_018399555.1 Kiritimatiellia bacterium
TTCCACTCCTTTTGTTAACTTCCTTCTGTTACATGTTACTTTTCCTTTCTCCAAATTTTTTGAAGGATTTTTGTTAAAAGGCTATTGTCGCATGGAACATTTTTTTGTCCAAAGGTTGTCGCATTTAATATTACAATTTACTGGTCACTCATTTTATTGTTTTCATGTTTGCCACTGAGACTCTTTTGTAATAGAATACCCGAATATTTTATTGCTTGCTCTCGTTTCAGAGTTTGCGATTTGTTTTTTTGAGTTCATGTGATCAGCGTGGCTCTTCAACTAATCAGGGGAAGATAGTATGAACAGACGTAATTTTCTAAAGGGTTCAGCATTGACTACGGCGGGTCTGACTCTGGCTGGCTGCGACACATTGTCCGGCGGCACATTCACTTATCCGAAGATCACTGCGATGAGTCCCAAAAAGCTCAAGCCTAACCAGAAGCTCAACATCGGTGTCATAGGTGTAGGCGGCAAAGGCTGGAGTGACTGGAACCCGATGTTTAAGAACGGTGAGAATATTGTGGCTCTGTGTGATACAGATCGCGACCAGGTTGATCGCGGTGTTGCCGAGATAAGAAAAACCAACTCCGGTGCCGATGTCAAATGCTACAGCGACTATCGCAAGATGCTGGATGACTTGGGCGGCAAGCTGGATGCCGTAACGGTTTCCACACCCGACCACACCCATGCCGCAGCAGCTGTCCGAGCCATGAAGAATGGTTGTCACGTTTACGTGCAGAAGCCGCTCGTGCGCACAATCTGGGAGGCCCGCTATTTCGAGAAGGTTGCCAAAGAGAGCGGTGTTATCACTCAGATGGGTAATCAAGGCAGTGCTGGCGACGGATTACGCCGCAATGTGGAACTGCTCAACGCCGGTATCCTAGGCAAGGTCAAAGAGGTTCATGTCTGGACCAACCGTCCGGTCTGGCCTCAGGGCTTCACCCGTCCGATCGGTTCCGATCCGGTGCCCTCAAATCTGAATTGGGATTGCTGGCTGGGCACCGCGCCGCTTCGTCCTTACAAGAAGGACATCTATCATCACTTCAAGTGGCGTGGATTCTTTGATTTCGGAACCGGAGCATTCGGTGATATGGCCTGCCACACTATGAATCTGCCTTTCCGCGGTTTGAAACTCAAGGATGTCGTGGCGGCCAAGTGCCTTGAGATAGTGGACAAGAATGACGAGACATATCCCTCCAAGAGCATCGTTAAATTGGTTTACGCTGCCCGTTGGGGTCAGCCCGAGGTAGATCTCTACTGGTATGACGGCAATCTCAAGCCTTCCGCCGAGGTTATGCCGCAGGTTATCGCCACGTTGGGCGCAGTACCCAAAACCGGCTGTCTGATTATCGGCGACAAGGGCATGCTGTGTTCCACCAACGACTATGGACAGGAAGCCTATGTGGCCCTCAAGGGAGAGCAGAAGATGCGCTCGACCTCCAAGCACGAGGCGCTGGTTGATATCCCGCAAAGCATCGAACGCTGCAAGTCCGACCAGTATCTTGAATTTGTGAATGCGGTCAAGGGCACTGAGCACAACTACTGCGATGTCGATCACTCGGTTCCGATGCTTGAGGGCATGCTGGTGGGCTGCATTGCACAACAGGTGGTCGGCGAACTCGCATGGAACAGCCGTAAACAGCTCTTCACCGGTGGAGATGTCGCCAAGGCCAACTCCCTGCTGCGTCCGTACATCCGCAAAGGTTTCGAGTATTGATCCGGAGGGATGTTGAATAGCAAATAAAGCTTTTGCGATCATGACAAAAAGCCGCCGGTTTTTCCGGCGGCTTTTTTGTCGCCATGACTGTTTCCTTTGAAATGACGCTTGCTATGCAATGATATTTTCTGCTTAAATATACTCGTATGTGGTCGTTCTCTGTATTGCCTGGTTTCGGCCTTTATTAAGTGATGTGTGCCACGCTCGCTGCTCGGTACGCTTATGGATATAACCCTTATGAAAAATCTTCTTTTCTGTATTCTGCTAACATTTTCCTCTGTCCATGCCGCAGATATATCGATTGTTGCGCTTGATCCGCTGCAAGTGAAGAGCGCAACGGCTTCATTGGCACTGAAAACCGGTCTGAATGGCCGACCGGTCAGGGTTGGCGGCCAAGAGATCAGCGAAGTTGTCACAGTTGCCGCCGGAACAGATATATGTTTCCTGTGCGGGAGCTCTGAAAGTTTGAAAGGGCGGGTGGCCATGCCTGACGCCGCAGCGGGAGAGCTGATTTTTACAATTTTTGGAGACTCCAGAGTTCTCTGGACAAGCGGTACTCTGATAGCGGGTGCCAAATCGGCACCCTTCAGCATCGCATTGAGTGATGTGAAATTGATACGTCTTGCTGTTGTCGGTGACACCTCGGTCGCAGGATGCTGGGTGGAGACCCATTTTTCACACAGCAACAAAGGGGTCAAACCCGAGGTGGTCTATAATCCCGAAACATACGAGAGCCTGCCGGAATGGGAGAATCCGCGCATTTTCCGGGTCGGTGCTGAACCCTCAACCGCTACAATGATGGTTTATGACTCCGAAAGAAAGGCACTGCGCGCCGAATCGCGCTCGGATTCAACTTGGTTTATGTCGCTGGACGGCAAGTGGAAATTTAACTGGGTCAATCATCCCGATAAGCGCATCAGGGATTTCTGCCAGCCGTGGTATTCGGTTGATCGCTGGGAAGAGATCGATGTGCCGGGGTGTGTCGAGCTTCTGGGTTATGGTACACCCCTGTATAAAAACATCGGTTACTTTTTTAAAATTGATCCTCCCTATGTTATGCGGGAGCCGGAGCCGGAGTACACAACACGTAAAGAGCCCAACGCGGTCAGCTCTTATCGTCGCACCTTTAAATTGCCGAAACGCTGGGTCGGACGCAGAGTGTTACTGCGTTTTGACGGATTTTCTTCAGCTATGTATCTATGGCTGAATGGACAACGCGTCGGCTATGCCGAGGATGGTCGACAGGGTGTCACCTTTGATCTCACTCCCTATCTGGTCAGGGGCGATAATATTTTGGCGGTCTCGGTTTACCGTCTGTGTGACGGCACCTATATGGAGGATCAGGATTTCTGGCGTCTTTCGGGCATCTACCGTCCGGTGTATCTGTGGTCGCCGCCGCAATCACATATCAACGATTTCTTTGTGCAGACGCAACCGGTTGTTGCCAGCGACTACGCAGGGCGCTGGAATCTGAAGATTACCGGAGAGGTGCAGAGCCCTACAAACCGGCTCAGTGTCGCGGCGTCACTCTACCCTCACAGCTTCAAGGGACGCAGGCTGGCTCAACGCGATTGCGTTACCTCCGTAGACGGCTCGTTTGAGATCAATCTGGATGTCGATAAACCGCGCCTGTGGAGTGCCGAAAAACCGAATCTTTACAAGCTGGTGCTGACCCTCAGAGATCATGAAGGGCATCTGCAGGAGGCGATACCCCAGAAGGTGGGCTTCCGTATGATTCAACAACGCGACTCTCAGATATTGATCAACGGCGAGCCGGTTCTTTTCAAAGGAGTCAACCGGCACGAGATGGATCCCGACGGGGGATACACCTTGTCATATCAAAGAATGCTTGAGGACGTGCTACTTATGAAACGGCTGAACATCAACGCCGTGCGCACCTGTCACTATCCCAATGATCCGCGCTGGTATGACCTGTGTGATGAGTACGGACTTTATGTCATGGATGAAGCTAATCTTGAAACACACGGGTTGCAGGGCCGCGTGCGTAATCCGGTCATCGATCCCGCCTTCCGTAATGCTGCGCTTGATCGTGAGAGCGGTATGGTTGAACGCGACAAAAATCATCCGTCGATCGTTATGTGGTCGCTTGGTAACGAGAATAATGTTGATTCCGATTTCTTTGAGCAGGCCTATAACATGATCAGGGCGCGTGATCCTCACCGACCTATTCAGAATCAGCGCAACGGTCCCGCCGATACCGAAGATCAGATGTACATGAGCGTTGCGAAGCTGACCGATTACGGATGTGATAAATCAAAAAAGGTGCCTGCGATCCTGTGCGAATATTCGCACGCCATGGGAAATTCATCTGGTAATGTCAGTGATTACTGGGATGTCATCAATCGTTACGATAATCTGCAGGGTGCTTTTGTCTGGGATTTTGTTGACCAGGGACTGCGCAAAAAGATACCGGCTGAACTGTGCGCTGCCGGAGAAGCTCCATGGTTCTGGGCTTATGGCGGTGATTTCGGCGATTTTCCCAATGATGACAACTTCTGCTGTAATGGACTGGTTCAGCCGGATCGCAGAGTTACGCCGCAAATGGCTGAGGTGCGTTATTGTTATCAGAATATCTTTGTGAGCGCCAAAGATCTGCATGCGGGAGTTTTTACAGTCAGAAACGACTACTTCTTCACCAACCTCAGGAACTTCAGGTGTTTATGGAATTATACGGAGGATGGGGAGGTGGTTGATGACGGCTCATTGGGTGAACTGGATGTGCCGCCGCGCTCTGCGCTTGAGATTAAACTGCCGGTTGCCGTGATCCGTAAATCCAAGGGCAAACCGCGTGTGGCCGCCTGGAATTTTTATTTTGCGCTACGTGATGATCGGAACTGGGCGGACAAGAGGTTCATTGTGGCTGCTGACCAGGTTCTTGTGCCGATTGAAAATATAACCTCGTCCTGGAGCGTGGCTGAAAAAAGTGTGCCGGTTGTCATCGAAAAGCAAAATCACTTTGCAATCGCCGGCCGTGATTTTTCCGCTCAGATCAGCAAGTCTGACGGAGCATTGATCTCTTGGAAGGTGTGTGGAGATGAGTTGCTTAAGTCGCCGCTTGTGCCGGAGTTCTGGCGCGCTCCGACCGATAACGATCGTGGTAATAAAATGCCTGAAAGGCATGCCTGCTGGGAAAAAGCGGCGGTTAATTGCGTGGTGCTGGATACATTTATCCGTAACGAGCCGGATGGTAATCGCCGGATTGAAATTAAATGTGCGCTGCCGGATGCCGGACGCAGTACACTCGTGCTTAACTATACCTTCAGGCATGGCGGCGATGTGCGGGTTGTTATGCAACTCAATCCTAAAGGTGAAAAACTGCCATCTATCCCGCGGGTCGGCATGAAGATGCAGATCGCAAATGAGTTTGACCGCGTTACCTGGCTGGGACGCGGTCCGGGTGAAAATTATAGCGATCGCATGCGATCCTCGTTTTTCGGTAAATACTCGCTGCATGCCGACGACTTCTACTTTCCGTATGTTGAACCTCAGGAGAGTGGCAACCGCATGGATTCATTCTATGCGAAGTTTACTTCTGCTGATGGCGGCGGAATAGGTGTCAGTGGAGAACCGACAATCAATTTCAATATCCAGCCTTACACTGTGGAAGAGCTCTCCCGCAAAAAACACCCCTATGAACTGGTCCGTTCCGAAAACCGCACCGTTCATATTGATTACGGTCAGATGGGATTGGCAGGTGAGAACAGTTGGGGCGCGCGTCCCTGGCCGCAGCATCAGCTTGCGGCCGACCGTAGTTGGGAGCTCACCTTTGTTCTCTCATGTCTTGATGCTGAAAAATAAATTTCAAGGAAATGATATGACTAGATTAACTTTGTTGCCGGTAACATTACTGAGCGTAGTTATGCTGATAGGAGGATGCGGCGGCAATTCGCCGCAGAGTGCTCTGAAAAAAGGGTTTGCGGAATTTGAAAAGGAAAACTACTCCGAGACGATAGCTCTGCTTAACCGGGCCGCACAGGAGATTGATAATTCATCCGATCTCTATTATACATTGGGCCTGGCCTATCTGCATCTGGGCGATATGGACAAGGCTCTCGATGCGTTGAACAAAACCGTTGACCTGACTCCGGTTCACTGTGAAGCATTGATCTGTCTCGGTCAGATTGCCTATCATAAGACTGAATTCGAGTACTCAAGAAAATGCTATGAAACAGCGTTGAAACTCTCACCGGACATCCATACCAAAGCCATTCTTTATACATCGCTTGCATTAACAGAGAGTGGTCTTAAAAATAACGGTCTGGCACGTCTGTATCTCATCCGTGCATTGAGCTGCGACAACAGCTACGCGCCTGCTATGTATAATCTCGGCAGCGTGTATCGTGACAAATTCGGTTTTAAAGAGGAGGCGCTTAACTATTTTCGTGCCTATCTGCAGACTGCCGACAAAAGCGAAGCCCACTTTGAGAAAGCTCAGAACAATATTACACGACTGCAGAACAATATTAAGCGAAAAGCAGTTGAACGAAAAACCGGCAGCAATGCCGTCAAGGCATCCCAGGCACTTGAAGCGGCGATTAACTTTCAGGTTACACGACAATATCAGAAGGCACTTAACTCTTATGAGACGGCACTGAATGCCGATCCCGCCGCATTCAGCGCAGCATACGGCAAAGCGATGATGCACCAGAAACTCAACAACAGACTTGAGGCACTCGGTGCTTTCAAAAAAGCACTGGCGATCAACCCTGATCATCAGGACAGCTATGTGCGGGCGATCGGGATCGCTCTCGCGTTGCGCAAATATGATGAGGCACTTGTTCTTCTCGATCGCGCCATCGCCCGTAATCCGCAGTATGTATCCTGGTATGATCTGATGGCCAGAGTTCTGTACGGTCAGGAAAAATACCACGAGGCCCTTAAATATGGTGAGTATTTTCTTTCGCTAATGAAACCCGATGACGAAAGCAGGAAATCCTATGAAAAATGGGTCATGGCGCTGCGCGAGGCCGGTTGATTCAGATAGGTTGCTGAGATGTTGCCGGAGACACAACGATTTGACAGATTGGGTAAGCAGCTGTGGGTTTGAGTGATTTGACAGATGAAGCCCTGATGCAACGTGTGCGTGATCACGACGATCGCATGGCTTTTGCCGAGCTGGTGCAGCGCCATCAAAAAAAAATTCTGAACTTTTATCACCGTGCCGGCGTTCAATATGACTGCGAGGATCTGGTGCAGAAAACTTTTCTGCGTCTTTATCGCAGCCGGGAAGGCTATCAGCCGAGCGCAAAATTGACCACCTTCCTGTTTATCATGGCACGGCAGGTGTGGATCGATGAGCTTCGTAAACGCGAACGCACTCGCCGTTTGAAGCGGGAGATTGCTGATAACATACGCGACATTGCTGACTCAGCTGTTCCTCGCAGCGATGCCAGACTGGACCTGGAAAAGGCCATGCGGCAACTGCCGGAACAGATGCGACTGGTTGTGGAACTGGGAGCCTGCCAGAACCTGCCATATGCCGAAATCGCGGAGATATTGGAGATACCGGTCGGTACGGTGAAATCCAGAATGTTCAATGCCTTACGCAGACTTCGCGTTGCACTGGAGGAATAATGAATCTTATAACACATATCAACGAAGCTGAATCGGCGGACGAGCGCGCAGCTTTCAAAACCCTGGTCGATCGTCTGCGCTGTGTGACGGAGATCGAGCCCTCACCCGCTTTGAGCGCACGGATTATGAACGCGCTCGATTCAGAATCGAAAGTCTGCCGCAAAACATCGAGAAAAAAACGCACTCCCAATTTAAAACCCTGGTACGGTATCGCGGCGGCGGCGGCGGTTTTGGCACTCTTTGTCTTTTGCGACTCCCTGTTGAGGCAGACGCGTTGCTCAAGCTGCTCTGTGATCACTCATGAGCAGTGGCTTGCGGATAACCAGGA
>JAGYOL010000127.1 GCA_018399555.1 Kiritimatiellia bacterium
GCTGTCATAAAGATTGTAAGGGTTTTCAGCATAGTTGCCTTTGAATTTAATGCGTTCGGAATCCCGGAGCCTGCGGTAGCCTCCATCCATGAATATCTCAGGATTAAGAGCAGCATGAACAACACCGAAACGGGCTGCCGCTGCGTTGATGTTTTCAATTGCAATGGCCAATGAATAGTTGTTGGAGCTGACATCAGAGATTATTTTGCTGAGTTCACTGTCATTAAAGATTGTCCACCACTCATGCATGGGGGCTTTCCTGTTTTCCAGGTCTTTTGCCGCCTGTGTGTGCCAGACATCCGGCAGGTCAGTGTCAGGAGGCTCATATTCAGGCCCTACCGTAATACAGCCGGCAATCAGCAGTAAACTGCATGCTGCAAGAACGATCTTGATTGTCTCAGAAGAATTGATATTTATTTTCATTGGCTACTCATCTTGTTTAATGATAGTGTCATCCGGGATAATTACTGATATTATAAGATACACTGAAATTTTAAAAGGGAAATTAATTTAATTCCGCAAACGCAACATTTTTCTTTCTAGACTGATTAACCCAGTTCGTGAAAGTTGTCGCGACTATTTTGTTTTCATGGCAGGAGCGGTTCAAAGATGCAAGTCAGTGCGATGATTGTCAGCAGCCCCAGCGCGACAGCGCGCAGACGCGGTTTGGAAAGACGTTGTCCTGCGGCCATGCCCAGCGCAGTGCCGGCGATTACACTCGGCAGCAGCACAGTGAGCTGCCAGGCTGACGGAATCAGGTTGCGCCTGAAAATGAGCGTCATAAGTGCGATTTGTGCCGGCACAAGTACGGTGGTGATGGCCATGAGCGTGACACGTGTTTTTTCGTTGGTCCAGTCGTGGGCGTGTATCCAGAGCACCAGCGGCGGACCGCCGATGTTGGCCAGCCCGCCCATCAGACCGCTTGCCAGTGCGGCCAGAACTCCCCATCCCGCTGCCAGATGCTCGCGTGGTTTGACCTTCCAGCACAACTGAGCTATCAGAATAAGCAGCACCAGGATGCCGATGCTGATTTTGACGGCCAAGACACTCTGCTGTGAGCAGAATTTCAGCAGAAAGATGCCGGCGGGAAGCGCCAGCAACGAAATGCCGCTCATCGGCAGCGTCTGCCGCCACTCAACATGCTTGCGCATCTGCGCGGTCATCATCAGCCGCTGTAGCGTGCTGGCTAGAATCGAAAGCATCACAATATCCGGCAATGCGATGTCGGTAAGCAACAGCAGCAGCGCGTTGGAGAAAAGCGAAAAAGCGAAACCGACCGCCGACTGCACAAATGCGCAGAACATCAAAGTGCCGAATAAGGCGAGCAGATTTATCAGAGTAACCGCTGATTCACTTTCTGTCATAAACATTCCACAATTCGCAATTCCTGTTGTCTGCGCCTCCGCGTCTTGTATTAAAGATGTTCCTTACCAGAAATGCCAGTATAACAGAATTATAACCGCATAGAGAATGCCGAACCACAGAATCCAGCTCTGCCACCAGGGACGCATTTTTTCATCGCTGATTGCCCGCAGCATATCCATATTCCATTTGAAAGGACGTGTTTTGGCATCCGGCGGCGGTGTTGTCAGCAACGAAACCGCTACGATTCCGAGCATTATAACAATCTGCGCGATAGCACCCAGATAAAGCCAGTGCAGGTTGATGCCGATCAGGGGGCCGCCGAAACCGAGGACCAGCGCAATAACAGTTCCTCCGACAATGCCGAAGAGCGCTCCCTGATGGTTGATCCGCCGACAGAAGATGCCCAGCAGAAGCACAGCGATGAAAGGAGTTGCGACAAAGGTCACGCCTTTCTGAAAATAGAGAAAGATGCCGCCAAGATGCTGAATCAGCGGCGCCAGAGCCGCCGCCGCTGCGAGCGAAAGCACTGCGGTGATTCGTCCGACTCTTATCATCTGAGTGTCATTCGCCGCAGGATTGATAACCTTTTTGTAAACTGCCAATGAGAAGATCGTAGCCGTGCTGTTGGATAACCCGCTGACGGTCGACATTACAGCCGCCAGAAATCCCGCTAGAATAACGCCACGCAATCCCCAGGCCGGTGCCAGATTCCGCAGCGCAAAAGGGAAAACCAGATCTTTATCGGCCAGCGGTTCGGCCATATTCATTTCGTGAATCCAGTGATATACAACAAATCCGAGAAAGCAGGTGACCAGTGGACGGACACGATTGATGAAGCCTGCGAAGATTATGCCCATAATTCCGTCCCAGGTTGAACGTGCGCCGAGTACGCGCTGAATCATCACCTGATTGGCGGCCTGGTAGAAGAGAAAAACGCCGAAGCTGGCAAAGACCAGACCGAGAAATGGCGCGATATCGTCAGAGGGTGGCTGGTAGAGATGAAAGCGTTCGGGATTGGCTGCGACCATGGCTGTCCATCCGCCGGGGATTTTGTGCAGTGCTGTGAAAAAGAGAATTATTCCGCCGCCGACCAGCATCAGACACTGCAACGCATCGGCCCACATAACCGAACCCAGTCCGCCTTTGACCGAATAAAGACCGATCACAAGCACTGTCAGCCATAACAGGAGATAAAAATTAACGCCGGTCAGACTGGCAAGTGCCAGAGAGCCGCCGTAGAGTGCCGGTGTCATGAAAATAATCACGTATGCCAGCAGCATGATCCAACTGTAGAGTGTGCTGCATATAGGGCTGAATCGACGCTCCAGAAACTCAGGTACGGTTGTAATCCTGTTTTTAAGATACATGGGAATAAAAAACAGAATCAGGGGAATCTGTGCGAGTCCGAACCACTCCCAGTTTGCTATGCCCATGCCATGTTCATAGGCGGCACCGACTGTGCCTACAATCTGTTCACTGCTCACACTGGTTGATACAAACGCAGCGCCGATCACATACCAGGGCAGTCGCCCGGAGGCCAGAAAATAACCCTCTGTTGTTTTGTCCTGCTTGCGTGCCGCCAATACGCCGGTGATTATCACTAGGAATGGGAAAAACAGCATGATGGCGATGTCGATCGCACTTAATGTAAAGGTCATCTTTGTTCCTGTCGATGGATTTGACTGTGGTCGATGCGGATGAAAAGGTCAGTATCTCATGGCAGCAGCTTGAAATCCGGCATCCTGCCACGCAGTCGAAAAGCGCGGTAGCATTCGGCATATTGCACACCAGCCTGAATGCCGCGAAAACGGCTGATCACCTCGAAGGTTTCAAAAAGGTCGTTTTCTTTGAAGGTGCTCATCCATTCCAGTTGGCTTTCATGCTGAGAAATGGCCTCTTTTTTCAGATCGATGTGTTCCGAAATATCAACATAAACCTCGGGCAGAAAATTAACGCCCGCTCCGTTGTCCCAGAAAAAAACCGAGGGTGATTTGTCGATTGGAGGACGCTCAGAAGGGGTTAATCGGCTGCCTGCGCAAAGCACCACTGCCGTCACAATACGACTGGTCATCCAGTGATCAGGGCTGGGATCTGAGGGGTCATGCGTGAAAATTATATCAGGATCGGCCCATCGGATGGCATCCAGCATGGCCTTGCGTGTGGTCGGATTGTCCTCGAGCAACTGATCGTCAAAGGGTAGAAAAAGCACTTCGGCATCAAACAGCCTGGCTGCGGCGAGCTGCTCTTTTTTTCTGGTCGCCTCAATTTCACTGCGACTCGCGGCAGAGTTTGAGCCGATATTGCCGGTTGTGGACAGAACCATAAAAATTTTATGTCCCATTGCTTTGTATTTTAAAAGAGTTCCTCCGCACTTTGCTTCTATATCATCAGCATGTGCGCCTATCGCCAGAATATTCATGTTTTTCCTCTTTTTGAAATGATCTCAGATCTTTATTTTTGTGCGGGCTGCGCGGCACTCCAGCCGGCATCCATCATCGCCGCCAGCTTGTTCAACACTTCCCTGTTGCTCTGTTCTTTCGCGACATTGATGTTTTCAGCGGGATCGTTCCGATGGTCGTACAATTCAACGGCAGCGACTTTACCCGTCTTGCGGTTGATCCAGCGGGTGTAACGCCAATGGTCGGTGCGCATTGAGTATCCCATAATTTTACCCCGGGGATATTGGCTGAATGCGGCACGTTTCCATGGCTGACCGGGATTACGCAGCAGCGGAACGCAACTCGTGCCTTCGACCTCTTTGGGTGCTGGCAATCCGCACAATTCGCTTACGGTGGGGTATAAATCAACCAGTTCGCAGAGAGCTTTAATACGCACACCTTTGGGATAACCGGGGGCCGCGATGATTAGCGGAACGCGTGTATCCAGTTCAAAATTGGTCTGTTTGCACCACATGGCGTGCTCACCCAGCTTGAAACCATGATCCGACCAGAGAACAATTACTGTGTTGTCTCGCAAATCCAGTTTTTCAAGCTCATTGATAATCAGACCGACCTGGGCATCCAGGAAGCTGACGCAGGCACGGTAGCCGTGGATCAGTTCACGGGCTTTGTCGTCGGACAGCGGTAGCTTGCCTCGCAGATCAAAGTACATGCCCAGTTCGCCTGATCTGTTACCGGCAAGCGCGGGCATACCTTTGGGCTGATATGGATTCTCCGCCAATTTGATATCTTCACGTTTGTATAACTCCCAATATTTTTTTGGTGCAATGAATGGCAGATGCGGCTTGAGAAAGCCGAGTGCCAGAAAGAAGGGTTGATCCTTCCGCGCCAGCTCCCGCAGAGTCCTGATACCCATGGATGCGATCTGTCCATCCTGCAGAACATCGTCTGCTACCTCCGGTGCCTCCCACGAACGCGCCGGTACAAAGTGGTTTACCCAATCGTCAGGATTGATTTTTTTAGCACCCTGTTTGCGACGCGCAAAAATGTCGCGCGCCTCACGACTGCCCTGTTCCGTGAAGTAGTAGCGCGGCGGCGGAAACCACGACGGTACGGACCAGGAGGGTTTGTCGTTCATCGCGCTACGAATCTCAAAAGCGCCGTGATAGAGTTTGCCGAAGGACAAGGTGTAATAACCGTGATTTTTAAAGTGCTGCGGCAGAGTTACTGCATCCGGCAGAGCCTTGCGGAAATGAGTCTGCAGATCATAAACACGGGTTGTATCGGGACGTCGCCCGGTCATCAGCGAGGCTCGCGAAGGGTTGCAGACCGCCATCTGACAGTAAGCCCTTTCAAAGAGCACACCCTCCGCCGCCAGTTTGTCGATATTGGGCGAGATCACCTCGGGTCTGCCGTAGCAGCCGAGTTCGGTGCGCAGATCGTCGAAGGCTATGAAAAGCACATTGGGCTTTTGCGCACACACTCCTGTCGTAGCGATCAGCACGCTGACTATTCCGATTTTTAATCCACGTATCATTTTAAAATTATGCATGATGTTTTCTCATTTACAAATTCCGGTATGGCTGCCAGACGCTTCAGCGTATCATCATCAAGGTTCCGTATGTCACAGTAAGTTGGTCGATGCTCATAAACTCCGATGGCAGCAGAGCGCGGTCAACTATGCGGATGTCATCCAGTTTGCCGGTGAAGATGTTACCGGCGACACCTTCGGCATCCTCTTCGGCACCGATGAACAGAACTTTGTTGAAGAGCCAGTTCACTCCGGTTTCGTTAAACTGGCTGCCGCTCTCAACCAGAGCCCCGTCAACATAGAGCAGGCTGTTGTCGGCTCCAACGTTCAGAGGATTGATCACACAGGCCAGATGATGCCACTCTTCGTCACCCAGGGGAGCGAGCGGATCAAGATAATCCTGGTTCCACTCTGTGCCGGCGGCACGATATTCGCTGTACAGCCTATCCTGGTAGGTGTAGAGCCGCAGGGAACCAACCTCTGTGGTATTTGTCATTGAAAAGATGCGTCTGCCGTAATCAGGACTGGCGGTGTCGCCGAACTGCGCAAAGCATTCAATGGTCATGTAGCGGTGATTGCTGAGGTCAAGAGGTTCGACCGTTTTGAGATAGGAGTCAGCACCGTTGAAGATGGCGGCACCATGTTCAAACGCAGTGTTGACATTGGTAAGCGTGTTGCCGTTGCCGCTGGCATCCTGCATCAGAAGCGCTCTTGAACGGAAGGGCCAGTAGGCCAGAACCTCGGCAGTGCTGGAACGGTACTTCATGAACTCCCAGGGAGCCAACGCCCGACCGGTTACGCGGATGTCGTCGATCTTGCCTTTGAAGAAGTTGCCAGTGCCTCCGGTTTCGCCCTTGGTTCCGATCCAGAATGTCTGATTGATCATCGCTTCAATGGTGGTGCTGGTTGTGCCTGTCAGCGGCACCGACTGCCCGTCGACAAACAATTGCAACTGATAGCCCCCGAGCTGATAGCCGCTGACCACATAGGCGAGATGATGCCAGGCATTGGTGTGTTTCTGAAACTGAGTTTGCCGGTCCACCTGCCATGCGGAATCGATTCTCAACTGACCCCACAGAGTGTTCTGATAAAGGTAAATGTAGTAACACCCGGTTTCAGCGATATTATCGCTTGAAAAGATGTGATGCGAGGTGGATATTTCGGATTCGGGTTTGAACCAGCACTCAATGGTTATGTCGCTGTACATCGATCGGTCAAGGGTGCGTTGTGTCTTCAGATAGGCGTCGACTCCATTGAACAGGGCGTATCCTGCGTCGGTTAGAACGACATTCTGATTGAACAGATGGTTAGTGTTTCCTGAAATATCCTCGACTCCGTGTTCACCGAAGGGCCAGTAAGCGATCAGGTCATCACGCGGTTCAGTAACATCGGTAGTGCGCTGCTGCACAAACTGTCCGGGACCCAGAGCGGCGGCAGTGATGCGGAGATCATCCAGCAACCCCTTGTATTTGTCATATTGGGTGGCATTGGAGCGCGAGCCGATGTAAAGCCTGCCGTTCTGGAAAACGGTGTTACTGGACTGTGACCAGCCCTCTACTGTCTGCAACTGGTTGTCAAAATAGAGTCGCACTCTGTCGCTGTCATTGGTGGTAGTGCGATCGACAACCATGGCGATGTGGTGCCAATTATCATCGGCGGCGGAATTGGAGCTGTCAGTCCAGTCATAATAGTTTACAGTTGTGTCCACATAATAGTTGGCTCTGATTTCACCGGTTGCTCCCGAACTGATAAAAGCCGATATGGCACCGGGATTTGCGAAGGCTCCGGTTGTCTGTTCAAAAATGACATGTTGCGCGGTTGAGGCAGTTTTAAGCCAGCACTCCAGCGTCACGGCATCATAGTCGCTCAGCAGCACGTCATACGCAGTGTCAAAAAAAACAACTTTGTTGCCCGGCATCTCTACCGCGCCGTTGGTGAAAATGGTGCCTGATGCGGCGAGAGGGTTGTCACCCGCGACATCATTGAACTCATTTGTGCCGAAGGGCCAGTATGCCAGAGGCTGGTGGTCGTCGGTGGTGCGCTGCTGTATGAATTCAGCGGGAGTCAGAGCCGCCCCGGTGATGCGGATGTCATCCATCATTCCTTCAAATCGGGGGAAGAATGCGGTGTCGCCACGCGAACCGATAAAGAGTCTGGCATTTTTAAAGAGCGGACTGCCGGCCAGATCAAGGCTTTCGACACTCTGTTGTGTTCCGTCAAGATAGAGCTTCAGACGGTTCGTATTGTCGGCGGCACTGCGGTCAACCACAATTGCAAAGTGGTGCC
>JAGYOL010000128.1 GCA_018399555.1 Kiritimatiellia bacterium
TATTTTTGAACAATAAGTGCGCCATTCTTACACAAATGTACAAATCTTTAGCTACGACCCCTAGCGTAAATTTTATCAACGGTTATAATTCAGGGTTTGACATCCTGCTTTTTCTTTTTATCCGGTTACAAACCGGTTTTACGGCAAACGGCAAAGTTGCTGGCCTTGGCCCTGCGCGTTGGAGTTGACGCTGCGCAGCGCGCCCCGCAATCTTATAAATTTTGATTGTCGTTGTGTGGAGTTTAAGATATTATGATAACCACAATCAATATTCGGTTGACTTGTATATGTTAATTCGACCGGGTTGAGTGTTGATAATCAAGGAGAGAGCTAATGAAAAAATTGTTTGTAGTGTTAATGACTTTAAGCGCGAATTTCGCGCTGCTGGCCGCTGACGGTCAGTGGGGTGCCGTCACAGACGGCGACTGGAGCGATTCAGCTAACTGGAACGGTGGCATCATCGCATCCGGTTCGACATATTCCGCCACGTTCAATACCGTTGGTAGCGGTGTGATAACCGTCAACAACGATTATTCAGCGCTGCCGCTCGCACGCATTGAACTCGGCGGCGGCGGTTTTATCCTGACCGGTAACACTCTGTTGCTTGATGCCGCTGCCGAAATCGAGTTGACCGCCGCCGATCATACGATCGCCGCACCGCTGGCTCTGAACGGAAATCTTAATCTTAATCTCGCTTCAGGACTGACTCTCGAACAGAGCGGCGTGGTATCCGGTGATGGTGCACTCACCCTTTCCAATGGCATTCTGGAACTCTCCGCGCCGGACAACAGCTATACTGGAGCGACCGTCTTCACCCGCGGCACCCTTCGTTTTAGTGATCCTGCTCAGCTCGGTTCCAGTAATGACGATTCCTCCAATCTGGTGCTGGGCGACGGCACACTGCACTACACCGGCAGCGGGGATACCATGAGTCGCGGATTGACCATCGATGCCGCTCCGACAGCATTCAACAAAGCCTCCGCTATCCGTGTGGATGGCGATCTCGAGATCAACGGCGCTTTTGACGCCATCTCAGGAGCCCTGATCAAAACCGGGCCCGGTACGCTGCATCTGACCTACGCCGGCGAGCATCTGCTTAACCGGAGTGCGCAGAATATCGAACGCAATACCAACATTACATATGATGTCGACGGCAGTGTCGGCAGTGCCGGTTTTGCCTCGTTTACTCTGGAGCAGGGACGTATGGTTATTTCCGGTGCCGACCAGCTGGCAAAGTTTGAAGCCGATGGCTTTGTCGGTGCCCATACGCTTTCCTCACCGGAATTGATCGTTTCAAATGCTACAGTCCATAGTCTGGGTGGCTGGTGGAGTGTCGGGCGCGGCACTGGAACAACCGCAGATCCGCAGTCGCCTGCCATGAAACTGCTCGACGGTGCCTACATGAATATTCAGGGCTCCGGTCTGGTAATGGGTAACGCCGAAGGCAATAATGATTACCTCTGTTATCCGCAACTGCTGGTGGACAACAGTCATCTCAAGGTTGACAAACTCTCGTTCATCAGTGAAAACAACAACGCTCATCCGACGATTATGGTCACAAACAACGCCCATTTTGAGAACAGCTCAGAAATCTTTGATAACGGGCTCGATCTCTCTAAGAACGGCGGCGACACCCTGGTGACCATCAGCGACAATTCAATTCTGTCGGCCTACTATCTGGCAATCAATCAAAATGCCGATCTGATTGTCGAAAAAGGTTCTGAGGCGCGGCTGCATCAGACCTACTCGTCTATGCCCAACCGCATCAACGGCGATCTTTATTTTGATGACGCTACGCTCAGCCCTTATATCCCTGCACTGGCACCCAACTGGCTGATGGGCATGCCCGCAGTTAATGTGCGTTCAGGTGGTTTGACGATTGATGTCGATAAATACGCTTTTCTCGAACCTAAGCTGGTTGAAGATGCCTCCGACAGCGGCGGTGTAGTGGTGAAAACCGGCAACGGAATTCTTGCAATGCATCTGCCGGAGTGCGATATCGAGGTGCAGTCCGGTTCGCTCCTGCTGGCTGGCGATGACCCGCTGGTCACAACCGACACCGTTGGTGCCTTGACAGCTGCCGCAGGCACAACGCTGGAGGTTGCCGGTCAACGCACTCTGGCTGGATTGACCCTGCCGTCTGGAACCACGCTACGTATGATACCGCACTCCTTGAGCCAGTTCAAAAAAGCGTGGAAACTTAACGAACGTGCGATTGCACGCGGCGACGGTCTGCTGCAGCTCTGCGATAATGCCGGCGGCCGGGCGACCGCCTACCTTTACGAAAAACAGGCAATGACCGGAGCCTGGTCGGCGGAGTTCGATTACTTCGGCTTCTCTACATTCGATAATCCTGCCGACGGTTTCACGTTTATTGTTCATAATGATCCGCGTGGTCTGGGAGCGATCGGCGGCGGTGCCGATTATCTGGGCTATGCGGGTCCGTCTGATGTTGCGATCAGCAACTCGGTTGCGGTTGGCTTCGATGTGTACAGTAAATATCTGCGTCTGGGTGTCAACGGAATCTGGGTCGACCAGATTCCTTTCAGTTCCGATATGCCGCACCTGACACTGCTGGATGACAAGGTGCGATGCAAAGTTGCTTATGACGGTATCGGGACTTTAACCGTCAAACTCTCGCATCCGCAGTTCGGGTTTCTGACCAAAGCCTTCAATGTCGATATAGCACAGGCACTCGGAACAGCCGACGCCTATGTCGGTTTCGGCTGCGGTACCGGCGGTTCCAAAGGTCAGCACATGATCGGAGGATTCACACTCGATAACGGCGGAGGCGGTTATCTGCCGGATTATGCGGTGTTGGATGGAACGGCAAGTATCGGCAGCGGTAATCTCGCCGTGACACTCGGAGCTTCGCAGGAGCAGCGCGGCTATCAGATGGAGTCGCTCAGCTATGCCGATCAGGCAGAGCTGGAGATTATCTCCGCGACCGTCTCCAACGCGCAGCCCGAACTCTCCCTGGCTGATCAGGATAACTGGAAGTTGCTGGGTGAGGCGCACTGGCTGCCGGATGGCCGCCTGGCCAACTCAGTCAAGGTTAAAGACGGTCGAGGCTCGTCATATAGCTACGACAGCTTTGATCTGCTCAGTCGCTCCTGGCAGTTGAGTTTCTCTTTCGACATGGGTGACCGTACGCCGACTGCAGCCGACGCGCTGACTCTGTTCATGATGAGGGAGGATCCGGCGCAGCGTACCGATATATTTCCTCCAGGCGATGCCTGCCGTTTTGAATGGCGTTATTATTATAATGCTCCTGAACATCCGACAATTCTGCGTATTTACACGAATTCAGTGCAGAATTTCGCGGTAACAAACATGGCACCGGTTGATCTGCAGGTGGACAATACCGCTCAGATGACACTCAGTTATGATCATCCCTCCGATACCATGACCATCCGGACTGAGAGTGATGCCGGGGCTTATACCCATGTCGTCACCAATTTTAATCTGCCACACTCTCTTTACAACAGTGATGTTCACATCGGTTTCTACGGGGCGGTCGGCGGTTCCCAGTGCGAGAATATCGTCGGTGATCTTTCATTGGTCTATACCGATGGCGAAGATGCTGAAAACGGAGCCACCCACTATCTGGCATTCAATGAGCTGAACGGTAGCGGCACACTGATTAAAAGCGGTAGCGGTGCTCTGTCACTGCCGGGCGATGTCGACGACACAACCGGCAATGCGGTGATTGAGGTGCGCGAAGGCGGCATTCTGCTGGGTAAACGCGCACTGGAACCGGCTGCACTCGGAGGCAGTGTGCGCAGCGACTGGATCAGCGGCTATCTCGGTGAGTGGGGCAAAAACGGCTCTTTCCAAGTCAGTCCGGCTTCAACCGGCGCTCATTCAACCGCGCACTACGGACGACGCATTTGTGTCAGCCGCGCCTGGACAATCGAGTATGACTTTTTTATGGATGATAAGAGCGGTAATCCGGCTGATGCCTACTGCATCTTTGTTCACAATGATTCACGAGGTGTGATGGCACTGGGCGACGGCACCGGTAATGCTGGCTATGGTGGCAGTGCAAATGGCATCAGAAATTCATTGGCGATGCGCTGGTATTTTTATCAGGGTAACACAAACGGGCTGCCCAACACGACCGAGATTGGCTGGGACGGTATTTTTAAGGCTGAAACACGCCAGAGTTTCGACCCGATTCGCCTGGCCAGCGGCGTTACTCGCACTGTGATCAGCTACGACCCGGTTGCTGGCACGCTGCGCAGTGTGCTCTCCAACGGCGGCAGTGTCGTAACCAATAGCTACACCGATGTCAACATCGCCGCGCAGGTTGGCGGCGAGTACGCTTGGCTCGGCTTCGGCGGTGGATCAGGTGGAGCTTTTTGTGATATGTGCATCAATAACTTGAGCATGACCTATCACGACGATGTGCCTGATCCGACCGATCAGAGTGACTACCTGGCGGAGCTGATTGTACCCGCTGCTACTGCGGCGCCGGTTTATCTGCACCGCACGGTTGATCGTGAGCTGAATTATCAGATTGGCAAAGTGACGCTCAATGACGGTGCCACACTGAAGGTCGATTACGCGCATGATAGCGCGAAAACTGCTCCAGCTACGCTGGTTGCCCGCGAAATAAACTTCCAGAGTGTCGGTACTATCGATGTGCAGAGCGGTGCACGCTGTGCGCTGCAGCAGAGCAGCGGCGTTGATCTGATCAAAAAGGGCGGCGGCACTCTGGAGCTCGCACCGGCTGACACTCAGCCGCTGAGCTACAGCGGCGCAACCACCCTGGCGGAGGGAACACTGCTGTTGAGCGGCGCCTATCTGCCGGAGAGTACCGCGCTGGCCGTCACCAACGGCACCACCCTTAACCTGCAATTCACCGGCAAGCAGTATGTCGACACTCTGACAGTTGACGGTGTAGAACGTAACGGCGGACTCTACAGTGCAGCCAACACAAGCTGGATTGAGGGCAGCGGTCTGCTTGTTGTGCGCAATCCCGCTCCCGGAACACTGACTATTATCAGATGATCGGACAGAGATTTTAAGACAGCTGGAAAATGCGCGGTCGTAGCTCCGGTTTTTCAAACGGACATCTTTATCCGGTTGCAAATCGGTTTTACGGCAGCGCATTACCGTAGTGAATCTTTCTTATTCGATTGTTTGAGGCAGATCGCCTGGACGCAACTCGGTTATCTTGGTAAGGGTGAAGTTGCGCCAGTGCGCCGTTGTCTCGTAGGTTGCAAGCCCCATGGGAATGGTCTCTTCAATCTCGCCGGAACGCAAACTCAGACGACGCGGATCGTCATACTCTATACGGGCGGTGTAGAGGTCTTCGTTTAGCGCAATCTGAATCACACCCGGCGTTACACGCACCCGTAATTTGTACCAGCGGTTGTTCTGCAGGTTTATTCCCTCGGCCCACTGGTTGTTGGCAGCATCATTGCCGTCGAAGGATGAAAGACCACATAGACCGCCGCCCCAGCCTCCGATGATCACCGTGCAGTAACTTGATTCAACCGGGATGGTCAGACCTATGAAAAAGTCGGAACCCTCGGTGCGCCTCGCTTCGAGCGAGAGTTCATAGTTTCTGACTGGAAAACGATTGGTGTAGACAATGGCGGTGATTGACATACCGGCACCGCATTGCACGATACCCTCTTTCAGTACTTTGACTGTGCCGTTGCCGCTCAGATCGGCCATTCGCCAGCCGCTCAGGTCCCGTCCGTTAAAAAGCGGTGTTGCTGTTTCAGCTCTGCCGGAGCAGATGAAAACAAGCGCGGCGCAGAGTGCCATCAGTATAGTTGCATGCTTTTTGAGTTTCATTGTTTCTTCTTTCTGTTGTTCTGCCACAACGGTTACAAATTGGATTGGCTGTAGCTTTGATGTTTCTCCAGGATTTCAGCAATCGACCGCTCGAACAGGGTTTGTTGCCTGATCTGCAGTTTGTTCAGACGGGAGGTGTCGAGCTGGCTGTTCTGAGGTCTGGGAGCACCCTTGGGTGGGTTGTTATCCGGTATCAGACGAGTTTGATCGAGTTTGAGGCATTCGGCCATTATCATGCCCATCGTATATTTGGTCATGGCTTGCTCGCCACTGAAATGAAAGATACCGTGCAGATGAGTATGATTGACAGAGTGCAGCAGCTGCCGGATGATATCGGCGACATCATCGGTCAGCGTGGGATATCTGACTGCCCAGTTTTCAAGTTTGATACTCTCAGTGGGTGCGGCCTCAAGCAGTTGCGCCGCAATAGCGGTAACCGATGATTCATCCAGCCTCTCGACAGAACCGTATAGAATGGGAACGCGCAGAATGATATGATCGGTACAGGCCGCAGCAACCGCTCGTTCGCCTGCCAGTTTGCTGCGACCGTAATCATTGATCGGATGGGTGTCGTCATCCTCCTGATAAGGCGGGTTTGTGCCATCAAAAACATAATCGCTGGAAATATAGAGCAGCTGCGCGTTGTTGCCGCCGGCCCATCCGGCAATTGCGGCAGTGGCATCGACATTTAGCCTCTGAGTGCCTTCGGGGTCCCGCATGCTGACATCGGGACGTCGTTCAGCGGCACTGTGGATGATTACATCCGGTGCGACCGAACTCAGAAAAGCGGGTAGCTGCTGCAGATCGGTCAGATCAAATCTGAGCAGTTTTTCGGATGCGCGGCTGTACGCAGTGCCTTGCACTGTCCAGCTTGTCCGGGTTTTCAATGTTTTAAATATCTGGCGTCCGAGTAATCCGGAGGCACCGGTCACAAGTATCCGTTTTGATTGCATAACGTTGATAACCTTTCTTTCAGCTCACTTCAATCAACATAGAGTTGAAAATACAAAAATGCGGTTCATAAGCCTTTTAAGATGCCCGTTCCAGCATCATCTCGGCCAGATGTGCAAGTGCGGTTGTGTCGCCCGGCAGTGCCGTGAGCGCACCGACTGCCCGGCGGGTGTGATCTTCTGCTCTGGCGCGCGCCTCATCCATACTCATCACTGCGAGGCAGGAGAGCTCATCGCCACTGGCGGGAGTGCTCTCCGCCGCATCTATGATGTCATCAATGATCTGAAAGGCGTAGCCGATATCCCTGCCGTATGCGCTTATTCGGTCAAGGTGATTTTTTGAGGCGTTAACGCAGATCGCGCCCATAGTCGCAGAGGCTTTGAAGAGGTCGGCGGTTTTGTGTTCAAAGATGTATTCAATCTGTTCGGATTGCACTTCGCAACCGACTGCCAAAATGTCTTCAATCTGACCGCCGATTACTCCGTCGGCACCGGATGCAGTGCAAAGTTCCTTTATTAGTGCAGCCATGGTGGCGGCATTTTTTACCGGTGTGCGCGCCAGCGTTTCGAAGGCCAGGGTCAGCAGAGCGTCTCCGGTCAGTATGGCGATTGCTTCTCCGAATCTGGCGTGAACCGTGGGCTGACCCCTGCGCCACAGATCATTGTCCATGCAGGGCAGGTCATCATGCACCAGTGTATAGTTGTGCAGCAGTTCCACGGCGCAGGCTGGAAAAACAGCGGCAAAACTGAGGGTATCATCACCTCCTA
>JAGYOL010000129.1 GCA_018399555.1 Kiritimatiellia bacterium
CCCCCTTATCAGATCGCCTTTGCAATGTTACATTACAAAGACTCTTTTTCTTAACTCTTCTGAACTCTGAACTGCCCCTCAGAGTGTCATAAGCGAGCGCATTGTTATATGGGGTATATCCCTACTGCCGGATTGAATTATTATACAAATAGTTAGACCCCGTTCGAAAAGGTTTTCGAACGGGGTCTAGCTCAGAAGATGTAAAAAAACTGAGGGAGTTTTCGAGCACCTCCCGCGTCCATTTAAGACTGTAGAAGCTGTGACCTGAGTGTGGTATCAGATGCATAGTGTGGGGGATGCGGTGCTTTTCGAAGTAGGCTTTATAGGCTGCCATAGAGCCGGTCGCATCTGGGTCGGAGCCCCCGAAAATAAGGTGAATCGGGCTGCGGAAGGTCTGGAATTTCAGCAGTGTGGCATCTTCGGTGCGCGCTTCCGCGTCAGATCGTGTCTCGTGTTTGATCAGCGCCTTAGTAACCATGCCGGTCTGCACTTTACCGGTTATAATTTTTTTCCAGGTTTCCGGGCTGCTCAGTTTTCTGAAATAGGTCAGCAGTGCCTTGCGTGTTTTGGCAGCGTCGGTTCCAGTGCTGCGCAGCGAGCCCATGGATTCGGCGGAGAGCAGCAGCATACCGCTGATTTCAGGGTGTTCCGCACCCAGGGTGATGGCAACCTTGCCACCTGAACAGATTGAGACGATAAAAACAGGCGCTGTCGGCGGCAACCGTGTTTTAAGTTCCCGCAGCGCGGCCTCGGCATCCTGTGCCATTGATGCAATAGTGCCATTCTCGTGTGTGCCGTCACTCAGACCGCGACAACGAAAATCGGCACGTAAAGTTAGAAATCCCGGTTCTGCGCATCGGCGGGCAAGTTGAACAAAAATGCGGTGCGGCCCGGTGCGGTCACCCGACCAGCCATGCAGAAAAAGTATTCCGCCCCGAGGTTGCGCCGGCGGTTTGTCGAGAACTGCGCGTATGAATTGACCCGAAGGGCTGCCGCTTACGGTTGACTGGATGTCAACCAGTTCCATGCCGACACAGGATTTTGTCAGTTGAATGGTTCCGCCGGAATGCTCGTCCGCGGCTCCGGACGCTGCCTCGCCGTCCTGCACTTTTTGCGGGGCTTTCAGATTTGTTTGTATCCAGTTGCTTGCGATCTCAGTGAGCCTGCTGAGATCAACATGGCCGACGGTGTTCCAGAATGGTGGAAAACGCAGTTCGCTGCATAGAGTTTTACGGTTGCTGTCGTTGATTGATTTGGCCGCCCGTCCGGCGTGTCCGCCTGGAATAAGAAGAGTCGGCAAGGTGCGGGAGGATTGTGAAATGTGTTGTCCGTCGAGTGTTATGGCCCACTCATAAAAAGGAGCGCTGAAGGTATAGCCATCCAAATCAACGGTCTGGCCTGAGACGAGTTTTTCTTTCAGTGCCGCACGACTTTCGACGGCTTTGCCGTAAGCGACCATATCGTTGACCATGCGGCGCTGCAGGAGCTGACGCATAAACTCATCGCCGGTGACAGGTGCTATTGTCACCATACCTTTCAGCAGTGGTTCATCAAGCGTATGCAGCAGCATTGCGCTGAGTCGAACTCCCAGCGCACCGATCGGCGCATTATCAGTCAGAGTTCTCAGCTTGTTGAACGCACATTGTAAATCGTGCAGATAATCGGCTGGATTAACAGTTTCAAACTCACCGGTGGAATCGCCGCTGCCGCGCCAGTCGAAGATCAGTGAGGCGATCTGCAGTTGGGCCAGATCTCTGGCTATACTCAGATAGAAAGGCAATGCTCCCTTGCGCTCTTCAGCGAAAGGTAGCAGCATCAGAACCCCGCCGGTCACAGTAGCGGGGATCAACGCGGTGCAGGCTAGAAATTCGTCGTTCGACTCGAGAAAAAAACTCTGTTGTTTATAAGACATAAATTTTAAGTTTTGTGCCCGGCTGCTTCCAGCATTTCGCGGGCGTGACTTTCAATCACCGAGGTCAGACCTCTGCCACCGAGCATCCGGGCTATTTCATCCACACGTTCTGCGTAATCAAGCATCCGGGCTCGCATCTGAGTGCGGTTGTTTTCGATTTCCTTAAAGATTTTAACGTGCTGTTCGCCGTAAACTGCCGATTGCGGCAGATGGGTGATGGAGATCACCTGGTGGGAGGCGGCGACCTGACGCAATTTTTCTCCTACCGCCCGACCGGTTTCACCGCCGATGTTGGCGTCGATTTCATCGAAGACCAGAATCGGGATGCTGTCGTGTGCCGCCAGAACCGCTTTGACCGCCAGCATAATCCGCGCAATTTCTCCGCTGGAGGCGATAGCCTTGAGCGGCTGGGATGGTTCACCGGGGTTGGGAGCAAACTCAAAAATCACCTCATCGGCACCGTGCGACGCGGGAGCGGACGATTCCAGCCGTATGTCAAAAGAGGCGTTGAGAAAGCCGAGATCACGCAATACGGCGGTGATGGCTTTGGATAAGCGGGCGGCAGCTTTTTCACGCGAGTGCGTCAGCAGCTTGGCGTTTTCGTTAAGTTCGTGCTCAAGTCGACTGATCAGTTGTTGCAGCTCCGCAATTTTTTCGGCGCGGTGTTCAAGCTCATCCAGACGGTTTTGCAGTTGCTCCAGTTTCCGGTTTACGGCTGCCACCGAGCCGCCGTACTTACGTTTGAGCCGCTGCACCAGAGCCATACGTTCTTCAAGAAGGCGCATACGATCGGGTTCGATATCGATTCTGCTCAGACAGTTGTTGATGGAGTTATTCAGTTCCTGAATCTGCAGTGTTGCACCCTTAATCTCATTGAGCCATTGCGCTGCTTCAGGCAGAATTCGACAAAGCTCCTCGCTATGACCGCGGGCGTTGAGCAGACAGTTGGCCGCAGAGAACTCACTTTCACTGAGGACGTTGTTGATTTCAGTGCCCAGGGCGAGAATCTCCTCGGCGTTGGCGGCTTGAGCGTGTGAGGCAATCAACTCATCCTCATCAGCTTCAGTCAGGGCGGCAGAGCTGATTTCATTGATCATGAAAAGCAGATCTTCCCTTTCAGCTGCGGGATCTGAATTTGCTGTCTGAAATGCATCCATTCTGCTTTGCGTGCGATTCAACTCATTCCATACCGTCTGGTAGTTGTGTAAGGTCTGAGCGCATTTGCCATAGGCATCCAGCAGTGAGCGTTGAAAATCCTGTTTGAGCAGCGACTGCTGGTCGTAAGGGCCGTGGATATCGACCAGCAGTGAACCGATTTCGCGCAGAGTCTGTGCGGTCGAAGCGGAGTCGTTGATCAGTATCCGTCCGGCACCTTTGTTTGATATCACACGTTTGATCAGCAGAGCACCCTCTTCGCAGGATGGTATGCCCCGCTCGCTCAGCAGGGCGTCGAGTGTGCTGACTGTCGTGCCATCCAGCGAGAATGCCGCCTCGATCCGGCTTTCATCAGTGCCTGAACGGATGATTGATTTGTCCGCCCGTTCACCCATCACCAGATTGAGAGCACCCATCAGAACGGATTTGCCGGCACCGGTTTCACCGGTGATGATATTGAGCCCTTTGCCGAATTTTATCGTAGCCTCTTCAACGATTGCCAGATTCCGAACTTTGAGTTGCCGCAACATATTCAACTCCGCCCGATCTGGTTGGTGCTACTGATATCTCTGAGATATTTTTCCGCCAGTTCCGTACCCATGTAACGTTTGATAATTTTCATGGGGGTTTTTGAGACATCGACCATGATCAGCGCATCGATCACCGAACTGAATTCAGCGTCCACATTGAAGGCCAGAATTTCGCCGCCCATTTTTATGTATTGGCGCAGCAGAATCGGAATCTCCTTGCCGTCCTCTTCGATTTCGGAAACGCAGTCCGAGAGGTGTTCGATATCCTGAAAGATAGAACTGTAAGAGGGCAGCGTCCACTCCGCCTTTGACGGGGTTTTAGGGGGTTTCTCCGCTTTGACCAGATGTTGAAGCCGACGGTTCATATACTTCAGTCGCAATGTGGTGAGAATCATATCTTTTGAAACCTGATTGTATTCGTTAGTGATACTGACCGGGCCGAAGAGTATGCGGTAGCGGGGGTTGCGGCTGATAAAGATTGAGATGCCCTTCCAGAGCATGAAAAGAGAGGCGTAGGTGCGCTGATATTCACTGCGGATGAAAGAGCGACCCATTTCGAGAGCGGGATTGATGGCATCGGTCAGTCGGTTATTATATCTAAAGAGGGTGTTGGTGTAGAGACCTTTGATGCCGCGCTCCCGGATAATTTTGTCGGTTAGGCCGATGCGGTAGGAACCGACCAGCTGATCCGCCTCGGTGTTCCAGATGAAAAGGTGCAGATAGTAATCATCAAAATGGTCCAGGTCGATCGACTTGCCGGTTCCTTCGCCAACCGCACGGAAGGTGATTTCACGCAGGCGTCCGATTTCTCGCATAATATTGGGAATCTGATCCCGCCGGGCGATATAGGCTTTGAATGAGCTTGAGCTGGACAAATAACACTCCGGATCGAGTGTGTCCAGTTCGGCCCGCAGTACAGCAGGATCGACCGCCTCGATAATCGGTTCCATCTCTCTAGGCTCCGGTTTGAATTTAGGCAGCCTGAAGCGAGGTTCCTTTTTACCGCGGGCTGAGAGGATATAAGTTCGCAGACGTATATATTGAAGCAGTTCTTCACTGGTTTTGAAATTATCCTGCAACTCTTTTAAAATTACCGGAGAGCCGATTTCAATCTTTATCTTCTTGTTGTATTTATTGATCAACTGACGCGGCAGAAGAACTGTACGCAGTCGAGAATGAATCATGCCGGCCAGATTAAAGAGTTTGGTATTGGAACCATTGACAAACATGGGCACCACTGTGGCATCTGTCTTACGTGCCAGGGTTGCTATGCCTGGATTCCAGTCCGGATCGCGAATCATGCGTTTTTGTTTGTCGTAGCTTGAAACCTCTCCCGAAGGAAAAACAAAAAGCAGATGACCCTCTTTCAGCCAGGTAAGGCACTCGCGCATCGGTCGCAGATTGATACGCGGTGAACTTGCGCGGTCGAAGGGATCAACATAGATGAACATCTCACGCATTTCAGGTATGACGCTCAGCATATAATTGACCATCGCCTTGACATCACAGCGTCCACGGCGCAGACAGGCCAGCAGCACGATGCCGTCGATGCCGCCGAAGGGATGGTTGGATGTGATCAGAACTGCCCCTTCGCGGGGAATTTTCTCCAGTGCGCCCGCTTTGATTTCCAGTTCGATGTTCATCACTTTGAGCAGGCGTTCGCAGAAACATTCCTCATCAGGCAGTTGGCAGGCTTTATAGTAAATCTGATTGAGCTCTTCCAGACCGATCAGTTTTTCCAAGGGTTTCCTGAAAATCCGGGCAAGCACACGCAGAATCGGGTTGCTGATGCGTTCCGGCGTTATCCTGAAAATTCGATAATCTTTATTCTTCGCAGTTTCCATAAATGGACTCAGTCTGAACAAGGTAACGTGTGAAGACCAGCATCATAACGAAAGGCAGGCCGATTCCGCGTACCAGCAAGGGATGCCAGATCGCCGTGAACGCAAACGCTGCCAGAGAACCGATGGCTCCGTGAATCAGCACACTGTGTTTCATCGGGAAGATATTGTCTTTGTTGAACGGAGTTACAAACATGGTCAGAAAAGCCAGCAGAGCCGGCATGCCCATGGATGCGGCGATAACCAGGTGCAGATTCTGAATGTCAGGTTCGGCTGGTCCGGTCTTGCGCGGTATGTTGTCGTAATATTGTCCGACATGTTTCTGGTAGTTGCCCGGTCCGACACCGAGCAGCGGATTAGTAAGTATCATGCTGCCAGCCGCCTGCCATTCCGGATAACGGCGTTCAACAGTACCGTCCCGTGCGTAGAGTGCAGTTGCATGGAAATGAACGAGGTCATTCGCCCGCGGCAGACGCTGCAATACCAGACACTGCCATAGAACAAGGATAATTGCTACAGGAATAAACCATTTCAATCCGTTGCGTGCCGCTATCAGTGCCGCTGCAAAAGTCACGGCGACGTATGATGCTCCAGAAAGATTAACCGAGATAGCTGTCAGAAAAAGCACACTCAGCAGGATTTTCGTCAGCAAGGAGCGGGTTTCAATTATACAGGCCAGAATCATAGGCAATATAAGTGCGTAAAAACCTGCGAGCACATTACGATTGCCGAATGTGCCCCGCACCATCAGATCCTCTGTCTCCTGGTCAAGATATTGCGCCAAAGCAAGAGCTGTGATGACGGTGGTAGTCATTGCAAAGATCAACAGCGCGTATTTGACCGATTTCGGATAACGCCGCAGCAAATTGTCGAACACCATGTGGCCAATGATGAAATAGAGCGTGTATTGAATCAGCTCCTTGACGGCGGAGCCTTTGTCGCCAGCGAACAGCATCGACACCGCCGCACAGGCGATGAAAAAGAGGTGACTCCACGGCGGGGTATGAGTTCTGATCTGCCGCCAGCTGCGGTTGACAAGCGTGTCCAGAAACCAGAAACCTGCGGCAAGCAGAAGGGTGATGTCGGCGGGAGAGATGAATAACCCCTTGCGAAGCTCCAGCGACCACTGGGTCGGGGCGATCAGAATTGTCAGACAGGCCAGCAGAAAATAGAGCCGACCGAAAATACACATCTTCCTGTCACTGGATTCATTCATGATGATTTCAGCAAGTCAATCTCAGTTGAAGACTCCGGTTTTTTCGATCTCAACCGGCACAAAGCGCTTATCGGCACTTAAAATTATCTGGTCGACCATAATGCCGTCCTCTCGATTCTCTATTTTAAAGGTTGTTTTGCCCGCCTCCAGAGCGATCGGCGCACTGGTTCTGGAAACAGGGTATTTTACCCAGTGCCAGACCTTATAGGTTGCGTCCTCGCCGAAAAGAATCGGCGGTTTGTCGTTGAATCTCGCAGTGAAGGAGTTGCTGCATTCGCCGTTCCACCACACTCTGCACCAGAGGGTATAGGCACCTTTTTTGGGAATATCGATCGTATAAACCGCCGCCCCCTCACATCGTTCGGGCGGATTGCCGGCCTTCTCAGGAATCGATATTACTGCCCCGGAGACATTTCCAACTTCGTTTGAAACCAGAACCATCGGCACTTCGATTTTCTCCGCGCTTTCAGCTTCAAAACAGATTTTTGTCCCCCGTGCCAGAGCGCAGTTTACGCCTAGCACCAAAATAACCGTTATCGCTGTTAATGTTTTCATGGTGCGATTATATATAAACTCTGTTGCTTTTTCAACCTGCACTTTGGATGCTTTTTCATCAGAACAATTCGGCAGCAATTGTAAGCCAGAACTTTTTCAAGGAGTTCATCCCGTACTGAGTCAAGCCCTCTAAGACCCACCTCCCCGAATTAGAGTGACCTTTAGTCGCTTCACCGAAGGGCAAAACAAACATGTTGGTCGTTAGTCGCTATTCAATCAACTTCTGCCATAAAAAACAAGAAAATGAGCGACCTGTTTACATAAGTTGTTGATTGAAATCGACTAAATAGCTTTTTT
>JAGYOL010000013.1 GCA_018399555.1 Kiritimatiellia bacterium
ATTGTTCAAGAATATCAAAACAAATGTCAAATATCTTAACTACGACCCCGCTTGGTTCCGGCTACGCTGGGTTAGGAGTGTTATGATTCTGAGAAAAAGAGGATTTACTTTAGTTGAGCTGCTGGTGGTAATGTCAATTATCGGTATCCTGGCGGCCGCGTTGACGGTGAGCATGCCCAAAGTGGCTGAGCGCGCGCGTGATATGAAATGCAAGACCAATTTGAGGAATATCGGTCAGGCCGCGCTGGCCTATGCGGTTAATGTTGAGCATTTTCCGCACGCTTACCCGGGGGAGACCCGTAATTATGAGGCGGGCCGGGGAGTTCGTTACGGAGAGGTCAAGGCGTGGGTGAACTGGACCGGCAATGGTGTCTGGCCGAATTACAGTCCGCAGAAGTCCATGATGGCGACCCCGATACTCACCGGTGACCTGGGCTATGAAGCGATTACGAATGGGGTTTTGTGGGACTATATCGGCAAGGATGCATCCTCCTATCTGTGCCCGGCCTTTAAAAAACAGGCCGTTGCGCAGGGATTGACCGATATCTGGCGTTCGTATGTGATGAATCGTTTTTTTCACTGGCATAACGGCGACGGCAACGCCTTTTTCCGGCACAGCGATTTTACCAGAGAGCGCAATTTCACCACCAATAACGGACTACCTCCGATCCAGCGCAGCGCCGAAACCATTCTGATGTTTGCCGAACTGCCAGCAGAACAGATCGACACCTCGACCGATGGCGGTGACGGCGTTCTGGACCCCTACGGCAAGAATGAGCATATCGGTTTTAATCACCGGGTGGGCAAGCGCAATATATCGCATCTCGTTTATGCCGACGGACATGTGGGGGTTCTGCTTGAGCCTTCGGGTGGTTCGCCGCAGGAGCTGGTCAATCTTACCAAGCAACTCTGCCACGGCGAGCCGCTGGATCGCACCATGATGCAGAGAATGCGCTAGGCGGTTGGTATATTTTATGCTTTTTACAGTTTTAAGGAACCTGAATCATAGATAGTGTGGATTATTGTTATGAGAGGCAACTTCAGGATATCAATTTTATTTTTGAGCTTTTTGTTAGGGTTCAGGGTTTTGGCTTACAATACTTTACCCGACAGCCGAATTCTGACATTCGATGACTACGATGATCCGGTCTGGACCCATACCGGTGATCCGGCCCCGGGGTTTATCGGGGTTAATCTTAAATACGGAACGGTGCATGAACATAACGCGGGATGGCTGCTTACCAATGTGCGGTCGGGTCACGCCGGATCGTATGGCAGAACCGTGCCCCCTGTGGAGACCTCAAATTATGCCGCCAACCTGCGCAACGCCGACGGTGCCGAAATCATGTCGCCCTACTATACGGATGGCTTGGGGACGATTAACTTTGATGCTGTGAATTCAGAATCCGCAACCGCCATCGAGGTGTATATCGCCACCAATATGAATTACAGCGGCGGCGGTTTGGCCGGGATGCAGCCGGAAGAGGATGCCACGCACACCTACAACTGGACGCTGATTGAAACAATCGCACTCAACCACAGTGCCAATTTCGGCAGGTACAGTGTCGCGGTAAATTATACGGGCGCAGCACGCTTCAGAATCGTGCGACCCTCCGCAGCACCCATATCTTCGCTTGTGGACGATCAGTTCATTGTGGTGGATAACATCCAGGTCTCATATGTGCCGCCCTATGTGGGGTTGTCGCAAGCAGCTTCCGATCTTACCCCCGCCCCTGATTTTTCCTCGGGATCGCTGACACTGCGTTGCACGGTTGATCACTACAGTGCAGCTCACAGCGATTTCAATAACACCACGGTTGAAGTCTGGTATCGGACAGCACCGGAAGCGGAAGGTCTGTTCGGGGATTGGAACACTCTGCCGGCCGATTATGTTGCAGGCACGGGCGACGCCAACGGGAATGGGCGGGAATATGAGGTGATCATCGCTCTGGCGAAAGAGGGTGCAATCGAGTATTACTACTCCTGCAGCTTTGACGGCCATTTTGTTCCGCAGGACTATACCGACACCGGTTACGACTATCCCTACTCCTCCGAATCGCTTGCACCGCAGCACCTCTATGCGGACGGCATGAATGGCAATACACCTTTCAGCGACGAGTGGGCCTTCGGCTCCACTCCGCCTGTAACCGAACTGCCGAACAGCCGAATTCTGATATTGAATGACTACACCGATCCGAGATGGACTCATCAAGGTGATGACTCCCCTGTATTTCTGGGAAAGGCTCTGCGCAACGGCACCTATCACTTCGATGATAACGGCTGGATACTCAGTGATGCCCGCTTTGGATTCGCCGGCAGTTATGGACGGATAGTTCCTCCGGTTGAGGGTTCCCCGCCGTTCTCTCTGTTCCCGCTTACAATTCCGACCAACAATGCCTGCTGTTTCAGAAATGTCGCGGGGGGATATATTGAGTCGCCGTACTATGAGGGCGGAGTGGGAACGGTGTATTTTGAGGCGGTGAATTCTGAAGCGGCCTCCAGCGTGAAAGTGTATTGGGCTACGGATATGGATCTGACCAACACGCCGACATATATCGAACATGCCCCTATTATGCCGGAGGAGGGTGGAGGCTATGTTTACAACTGGCGGCTCCTGGATGACGTTGAGCTGAACTACTCTGTTTCGGGTGAATTTGCGCGATATCGCAGAAAACTCAACTACCGTGCTCCGGTAAAGTTTAAAATTGTGCGCCCGACGAGAGAGTCAATCAGCTCAGATCAGGACGACCAGTTTGTAGTGGTTGACAATGTCAGAATTTCGCCGCCGCCGGCGGATGTGATTATAACCCGCTCCGAAGTGGTCAATAATCCCGGATATCCGAATGCCAATCAAGAGTTCACCGTGCGCTGTACTGTCGATAATGCCGACCTGAATGAGCCTACCGAGATGCGCTCTGTCTTTCTGGTGTCGCGTTGGCGCTATCTCGACCAGACGGTACAGGAGTGGCAGACCAATAAGATGGATTATGTGCAGGGGAGCGGTGATGCCGATGACAACGGCGAGGTTTATCGGATCACTGTGCCGCAGGTCGGCCAGGAGGGCGACCTGGAGTATTATTTCACCTGCTTCTTCGGCGGTTTCGTCTATGAATCGCCCGATTATACCGAAAGCGGCGTAAATTATCCCTATCCCACCGAGAATCTTTCGCCGCGCACTCTGCGTCAGACGGGGCCGGGCATGGGCGACTGGAGCATTCGTCTGCGCCCCTATGATTCCCGCTACGGAGCGGTTTATATCGTTGCCGATCAGTATGAAGAGCCGATCGGGATGCGACTGGTGGGTGACTACCAGTGGCAGGGGATGGTGCCGCTGCCGCTGATATCACCGACTAATCTGACCTGGTGCCTGATGGCCGAGAAAGAACATCTGGACGGCGAGACGAGTTTCGAGACAAACCGGCTTTACTGGGCGAACTCGGTTCCCTTTACCGGAGCCGTGCCGACGCTGCCGTACGGCGGACTTTGTGCGGAAACCAACAGTGCCGCGCGCACCGAGATCGCCGTGACAGACGGCGGCTATATGGAGGTGAATTTCAATACGGAAACCCTCGAATTTCTGGTCAACCGTGCCGAGTATCAGAACTTCAACGACTGGACATCCCGCGATGAATATTTTTCCGACAGCAGCGGACAGGTTGACAAACAGCGTTTTGAAAACACCTTCAATGAGTGGGAAATCAGCGAGGAGGATGTCTTCATAGAACCCTTTACCTCGCTGAGTGTAACGGATTTCAATTACAAACGCGAACCGTTTGCAACACCGTCCGACTGGGTCGGAGGCAGTGCCCGCTATGCGCAGGAGAGAACCCTCGATCTATTCTACAAGCCCGCGGGTATTCTGGACTACCGTAACCTGGCACTGCGTCTGCGTGGCGGTGATCCGATTCTGGGCCTGGGATATGTCTATAATCAGGTTGCCGCACTGCCCGACGGATTGAAAGAGGTCAGATTCAAGGCACGCATCGGCCAGAGCACCGATAATTTCGATATCAGCTACTATAAGAACAGCTTTACAGAGTTCAACTACGTTTTTCAAGCCAGTGTACGATGTGGAAAAATATCACCGGAAAACCCCTCTATCTCGGTTGTCGGCTACTACTCCGATCCAGGCCAGTTTTATGAGTTACGGGTTACGCAGATCGAAGATGGCCGCGATACCGAGAACAACTTCCAGGACAAACGTGTCGAACTGGCTCTGTACAAATGGGTCGGCGGCGTTTCAACCCGTCTGGGCAACAGTCAATTCTATAACAATTTCAATATGAAGGAAACAACACTTCCGATCAGAATCGGCTTCTACAATGTCAGCTCATCCCAAACACGCATCAAATGCTCCTATGGAACTGCCAGCTTCACCCGGCTGGATTCTTCCAGTCCGCTCACAATGGGATCGTTCGGTGTGCTTTCATCCGAATGTGAAGCTTATTTTGCGGCTATGAGGACGTATGTGGCCAACTCGGATGCCGATCCGGCCAATACGTCGTATGCGGCCCTGATGACAGCGTCTGACTGGTTTACGCCGCTGAATGTCTATGAATACAGACCGTCGGGCAATCCGGAAGGAATCTACAAGATCATACCCGATCAGAAGCTCGATATATATCTGCAGCCGGCTGACTACGAGACAACCACCGGAGCGTCGGCACCCGGCACCCTCGACTGGGTTCTGCACAGTCAGGAGACGGTCGCTAACTTCGAGTATGAAGAGATAGTCCTGGAGCTGAACAACTGGCAGGCTAATTATGTCCTGCTGCAGGTCGGTGCGGGCGGTAATGATGTGGCCGTCGATGAGTTGCAGCTCACCTCCTGGCACGGCAAAAAAATAGGAATCGGCGACATCGACGATGACGAGTGGTACACTGCCGAGGGCTGGGTTGTGCCGGATCTGACCGCTCCGGATATCACCAACAACCTGATGCGCCTTGATCTGACACGGGCAGATCCGGATGTGGATCAGGCGATCAGATCGCGCTATCTGGATAACGGACTGGGCATGGTCGAGTTCAATTACAGGGTGATCACCCCTCCGGCCCGTATAACCGTTCAACACTCCCGCGAGTATGATCAGAATGATTGGTACGATGTGAAATCGTTCTATGTTTCCAATGTGACGGACTGGGCGCACGCTTCGGCCTATCTGGGTTCCAGTACCAACGGGTATTTCCGCGTTCTAAACAACCGTGAGGGCGGTTACGCCAATGCAGTGGTTGAGTTTGACAATGTGATCGTCTGGGATGAACCCTATGTGGATATCACATCCTGGAAAGCCTACAACACGCAGATAACTTCGACCGATCCACAACGTCTGCTGCTCGACGAGGGTAAGAGCTGCTACCTGAACAACAGCTATACCGACCAGGTCGATCCCACGCCGCTCGATCGCGACGCGCCCAACCTTCAGAGCCCGGTCCTTGTCAACGGTTTCGGCAAGCTCTCACTGCTGGCCAGAGCTTATGAACCCGGTGAACCGGTGTCGGTCTATGTGTACGCCTCCACAAATGGCTGGCACCTGCCGGTCGATGAGTGGCCTCTTATCCACACCTTCGCCGATATTGACCATGAATACTATAAGCCGTACAGCTACAAACCGGTGGACGGCAGTATGTATGACGCCATCCGGCTTGAAACCGTCGCCGGAGTCGGCTTAAAACGCGCCTGCATCGATGAGGTTGTGATTTCCGAACCGGTCTACCCGGGCTTCGATATCGTCAATGTGAATCTCAGGCTGATGGAGCGCGACGGCAGTTTCGGCAGCCGCACACAGCCTCTGCCCTTCGAGGATGTCCATCTGGAGGCGACGCTGGCCAATCAGCAGCTTTCACCGTCGAACATAGTTCTGTATGTCAGTTACTATATCGGTGACGATATCTGGGGTGCGGAGAACTGGTTCAACTCGCCGGAAACGGTGACCAAGCG
Organism: Kiritimatiellia bacterium; assembly: GCA_018399555.1. Taxonomy (GTDB): domain Bacteria; phylum Verrucomicrobiota; class Kiritimatiellia; order RFP12; family UBA1067; genus M55B167. The sequence goes on from JAGYOL010000013.1 coordinate 5,938, forward strand.
GATGCATCAGGTGGTCGGTGAGCCCAACCGGTATGAGACGCGGGATGATGACGGCGGTATCATCGGCCTGCCGCAGAGTCAGATCGGCGGCATAACCGGAACCGATGCAGGCGAGGTCGTGCAGTATCGGGTCTGGGCCAGCTATATGGGAGGTATCCCCCTCTATGAATATCAGGAGATATTCATCAACCCCGTCTGGTACTACCCGGTCAACTTTAATGTCTCGCGTGCCGCCGAGGGCTGGTCACCATATTATATCGTTTACAGCGTGCCGCCTGCCACAGTCTGGGTCAACGAGGTCAATGGCAGCGATCTGATCTGGGACAGCAGCTTTACAACCCAGCATGGAATCTGGGAGAATGCCTACATTGAAATCGCAGTGCCGGCCTGGCTTGATCTGGGCGGATGGAAGATCGATCTCGTGACCGGCAGCAGCTATAACAACCATACCATACAGATTCCGCCCGGGCTGCCCCAGCAGGTGGCGGTCACAAACGGCTACGCTTTCTTTGTCATCGCCGAGGCCATTCCTCCCTACCAGCAGACACCCGCACTGCCCAAGGTCGATTTCGCCTACGCCGGCCTGGCATCACTGATGCCGCAGATTGTGCCGGGCGGTATCCGCCTGCGTCGTCCCGAGGGCATGTATGAGCAGACAATCGCTTACGACGACGCCACCTGGAATACCGGCGGCGATTTCTACGACGGCAGTGTCTGGGCCGCTAACGATCCGGAAGGCTTCTTCACCTATGTCGGAGCCGAGAAGAATGAAGGCTCGCTCTCACGGGTCGGCCAGGGTGACTCAACCAACAGCTGGGTTTATCCGCTCTTCCCCGAATGGGGACAGGAAGATCCGAATTTCGCTCTGAACTACACCCCGGGTATGCCGAACGGAGCCCAGTGGCTGCCGGATGGCGACGAGTTGTTCCCCGGCACATCCAATGTGATGATCCGCTCGAATATCACTCAGCTGCGTGCCAGTCAGAACGGCAAACGTGTGCTTGACTATTCGCTGCGGATGAGGGTCGGCTCACAGACCAACATCACCTACGATGTTGATTCCTGGTATCGGCTTGTGTCGGTTACCTCGAACGGTTTTGAGCAACTTCCGCCCGAGAGTGCCTTAACCGAGTACACCTACGGACTGAATAATATCGCCGGTGATGTCCATCTGCAGGCTACTATCAATCTGCGTGAGGATCTGATCAATTATCAGGGCGACTCGTCGGTGTTGAACTGGATCATGGGCTTCCCCGAAGCACCGCTGGTGCCGATGTTCTACAACGGACGCGAACTGAGTCTCAAGGAGCAGTTCTGGCTGGACGCCAATCCGACTGCCTCCAATGAGTTCGCCTGCGTGATTCGTGATTTCGAATTCGACGACCAGACCAATCTGCATGTCAGGGTTGAAATGCGTCTCAATGACAACAACATGACCAATATTCAGGGCGACGCCGTGTTGAAGCTGGAGTCAAAAGAGGATATGCTCGCTGAAGAATGGGATATGATCAAACAGTTTTATCTCACTCCGGATTCGTTTGACATCAACAATCAGTGTCATATGGTAATTAACAATCCTTTCGGATTCATTATCACCAATTATGGACGCGAAAGCTTCTTTATGCGCATTGTGATCGAACATCAGGATCCGCGTGTCAGAATCTACGAACTTGAAAATGAGCCCCCTGATTGAGAAGTGCCGCTGACATTAGCAGTTTGTCAGACTTTTAAGTCCGACAAACTGCCAGACGCCAATCCCGCAGGGAGGGATCGCTGATTTTCAGTAAAAAAGCTGAAAAATAACGCGGTTTCAAGTTTTGCTGACGGCTGGAATCGCGGAATGTGTCCGGCGATTTTATCGGCTCCTGATCACCATTGTGAGATAGCCCAGTACCAGCAGAAAAATAATGAGAAGGATGGTCCGGCGCTCGGCAGGAGTCGTTTCAACCCGTATTCTGTTATACAGAGACGCTGCTATGCTCGAAAGTCTGCGCATTTGTTCACCAAAAGCAGAGTGTTACAATCTCCGCTGTGGATATCCTCATATCATTGTGATACCATACCTGCCTTTAAAACCGAAGGTCGACTATGCAAATAAGAGAATATGATTTTACCGCAATAGAGCAGAAATGGCAACGCTACTGGGAAGTTAACAAAACCTTCAAAAGCGAAGATTTTGTCGCAGACAAACCTAAATTCTACTGTCTCGATATGTTCCCGTATCCCAGCGGCGCCGGACTGCACGTCGGTCATCCCGAGGGTTATACCGCAACCGATATACTTTGCCGCTACAAGCGCATGCGTGGATTTAATGTACTGCATCCCATGGGGTGGGATGCCTTCGGCCTGCCCGCGGAGCAATATGCGGTTGAGACCGGAACTCACCCGGCTGTGACAACCACGAAAAACATCGATAATTTCCGTAAGCAGATCAAGGCTCTCGGCTTCAGCTATGACTGGGATCGCGAAATCAATACGACCGATCCCGGTTATTATAAATGGACACAGTGGATTTTCGAGAAGCTGTATGAGAAGGGGCTGGCCTATATCGCCGAAGTTCCGGTCAACTGGTGCCCGGCACTGGGTACCGTGCTGGCCAATGAGGAGGTTATAGACGGGCGTAGCGAACGGGGCGACCACCCGGTTGAACGGCGTCCCATGCGTCAATGGATGCTGCGTATCACCGAGTATGCCGAACGGCTGCTGCATGATCTCGATGCTCTGGATTGGCCCGAAGGTATCAAGGAGATGCAACGTAACTGGATCGGTAAATCAAGCGGTGCCGAGGTTGATTTTGAAATCGCCGGCGTGCCCGAAAAGATGACCGTCTACACTACACGACCGGATACCCTCTTCGGGGCCACCTACCTCGTTCTCGCACCTGAACATCCCCTGGTTGGAAGAGTTACAACCGCCGACCGGCGCGATGCCGTGCGGAACTACTGCCGTGCGGCCGCCAATAAAAGCGATATGGACCGTACCGAGCTGAACACCGCTAAGAGCGGTGTGTTTACAGGTGCTTGCGCAATCAACCCCGTGACCGGAAATGAGATACCGATCTGGATCGCCGATTATGTTCTGATCAGTTACGGCACCGGCAGCATCATGGCTGTACCCGCCCATGACACACGCGATTTCGAGTTTGCACAGAAATTCAACCTTCCGATTAAGTGCATCATCGCGCCCGATGCCGGCGAATGCGCCGCCGCCGGAGTCAACACGGAGGATGTGCTGGCCGGTAGGGTCTGCTGGAGCGGTGACGGAACAATGATCCACTCCGCTAACGACCGGGGACTCGATATCAACGGACTCGCGGTGAAGGATTCCAAACAGCGCACAATCGAATGGCTCGAATCACAGGGCCTCGGACAGGCGTCGGTTCAGTATAAATTGCGCGACTGGCTTTTCAGCCGCCAGCGTTACTGGGGTGAGCCCTTTCCTGTGATCCACCTGGAGGATGGCAGCACGCGACTGGTGCCGGTCGATGATTTGCCGCTAACGCTGCCCGAAATGGCGGATTTCAAGCCCGGTGCCGACGGTGAACCGCCGCTGGCCAAAGCCGCTGACTGGCTGGAATATATCGACCCGCAATCCGGTTTGAGAGGACGACGTGAAACTAATACTATGCCGCAGTGGGCCGGTTCCTGCTGGTACTATCTGCGTTATCTTGACCCGCGTAATGAGCAGGCGGCGTTCGACTCGGATTTGGAGAAATACTGGATGCCGGTTGATCTTTACGTCGGCGGAGCGGAACACGCAGTACTGCATCTGCTCTATGCCCGTTTCTGGCACAAGGTCCTTTTTGATCTGGGATATGTTTCAACATCCGAGCCCTTCCGGAAGCTGGTCAACCAGGGTATGATTCTCGGCATATCATATAAGGACAGCCGCGGTGCCCTGGTGCCCATGGACAGTGTTGAAATTCGACCGGACGGCACCTTTCACAGAGAGAGCGGTGAGAAGCTGATCGAGTTTCCCGCCAAGATGTCGAAGTCGCTGAAGAATGTGGTCAACCCGGATGATATCATCCGGGAGTACGGTGCCGACAGTATGCGCCTCTATGAGATGTTTATGGGACCGCTGGAGTCGGTTAAGCCCTGGAACACCAAGGGAGTCGAAGGGGTCTTCCGCTTTCTGAAACGCTCACACCGTATGATCACAACCCAGACGCTGGTAGTAGAGCCTCTTGCGGATGAAGAGTTGCGGATTCTGCACGGCACGATAAAAAAGGTCACAGATGATCTCGAGTCGATGAATTTCAATACCGCCATCAGCCAGATGATGATCTTCATCAACCACTTTGCCGGTGCAAATAAAAAACTGAATCGCCAGGCAGCTGAAATTTATACTCTGCTGCTCGCACCTTTCGCCCCGCATCTGGGTGAGGAGCTCTGGCAGTTTCTGGGACATGCCGAAACACTGGCCTACGCCGAATGGCCGCATTATGATGAGTCTGTCCTGAAAGTACGGCAGGTCGAGATTCTGGTTCAGTTTAAAGGTAAACCCAAATCACGCATTATGATGGATGCCGATGTCGACCAGCAGACCATGCGCGAGATTGCTTTGCAGGATGAAGCGGTGCAGGCCGCCGTTCAAGGCCGAAAAATCGTGAAGGTCATCTGTGTTCCCAACCGTTTGGTTAATATCGTCGCGCTCTGAGCTGCGCCGACGTAGCCGGAACCTGTGTCCGCCGTGTAGCTCAGCAGTATGAGACATGAGACAAAATGACTCTGCGAAATGAGACAGAGATATCCCGTACACAGTTAAAACGGGAGTGAATATCGAGCTGATCAGTTGAATCAGAGGTATTTTTGCCGGTTGAATCCGCTGGTATATTTTCTGCTTGTTCAGTTAGTGCTGTTTTTTTAGCGGCATACGGAAAGGTAAGTGAGAGATGTTTTTCATAGATCCGTTTTATATTGTAATCATGATTCCGGCACTGGTTCTGGCCGGGGTGGCCTCGCTGACTGTTAAAACCACATTCAAAAAATACTCCAAGGTGCGCTCCTATTCCGGAATGACCGGTGCGCAGGCCGCCGAAAGGATGCTGCAGCGTAACGGAATATTTGATGTCCGGGTTGAACAGACAAAAGGTTTCCTATCCGATCATTACGATCCGCGCGGTAAAGTGCTGAGATTGTCGCCGGATGTTTTCAGCGGCAGTTCGCTCTCGTCGATAGGTGTGGCCTGCCATGAGGCGGGACATGCCCTGCAACATGCTTCCGGGTACATTCCGCTGAGCATCCGTTCGGCAATGGTGCCGGTGACCAGTTTCAGCAGTTCGCTCTCTTTCTATGTTTTTTTCGCAGGCATGCTTTTCCGGTCGCAGATGCTGATGTACGCCGGCATAATCATGTTTGCGGTGGCTTTTCTCTTTTCAGTTGTTACACTGCCGGTGGAGTGGAACGCCAGCGCACGGGCAAAACAGTATATTGTCGATTCCGGTATCGTTTCGCCGTCACAGGCAGACGACAGCGGCAAGGTTCTGAACGCCGCATTTTTAACCTATGTGGCGGCGGCGGTCAGTTCACTGCTTACTCTGCTTTACTACCTGCTGCGCTCCGGTCTGCTCGGCGGCAGTGATGATTAAAAAAGAAAGGATTACAATTTAATTATGGCCAGAAAGAAACATACCTTCAAAGCGGAAATTCAACAGGTACTCGATCTTGTTGTGCACTCACTCTATTCCAAAAAAGAGATTTTTCTGCGCGAGCTTATATCGAACGCCTCTGATGCGATCGACCGTGCCCAATACTCCGCACTAACCGATAAATCACTGCTCAGTGATGATCCTGACTGGGAAATCACTATCGTGGCCGATAAAAAAGAGAACACCCTGATGATCTCCGACAACGGCATGGGTATGAGCGAAGATGAGTTGGATAAAAACCTCGGAATCATCGCCAGTTCCGGGACAAAAGCTTTTGTCAATGCCCTGAAAGCAGAGAAAGAGGTCGACGTGCCCGAGTTGATCGGTCAATTCGGTGTCGGGTTTTACTCCGCTTTCATGGTCGCCGAGCAGGTTGAGGTCATAACCCTCCGGCGCGGCAAGAATCAGCAGGCTGTTAAATGGGTTTCCGAGGGTACCGGTTCATATACAATCGAGCCTGCTGCCCGGGAGGTGCCCGGAACCACGATAGTTTTGAAGCTGCGTGAAGACCAGAAGGAGTATCTTGATCAGTGGAAAATACGCGAGCTGGTCAAGAAATACTCTGATTTCATAGCTTACCCGATACGCTTTGGTGAAGATGGTGAACCGCCGAAAGATGACAGTGAGCCTCTCAATGCGATGACGGCCCTCTGGAAACGACCAAAGGAAGAGGTCTCCGAGCAGGAGTACAACGAGTTTTACACCCATTTGTCTCATGATCATCAGTCGCCGCTGAAATTGATTCATCTCTCGGTCGAAGGGGTTGTCGAGTTCCGTGCCCTGCTGTATATACCGGCCCAGGCCGGATTCGATCTGATGCTGCCTAATCAGAAACACGGCTTGAATCTATACGTCAGGAACGTTTTGATAGGTTCCGATTTCGAAATGCTGCTGCCCGATTACCTGCGCTTTGTCAAAGGTGTTGTCGACTCAAGCGATCTGCCCCTGAATGTCTCCCGCGAAATGCTGCAGGATGATGCGGTTGTCAGAAAGATAAGAAGCAGTCTGACCGGTAAAATCCTGAATTCGCTGACAGAGATGATGCGGGATGAGCCGGAGAAATACAGAAATTTCTATGTTGCGTTCGGCCGCATCTTGAAAGAGGGTCTGCATAGCGACTGGGAAAACAGCGATAAGCTGAAAAAGCTGATCATGTTCCCCTCCGCTAAAACTGAACAGGGCTATATGATCTCGCTGACTGACTATGTGCAGGCCATGCCGCAGAATCAGAGTGAAATATATTACCTGATTGCCGAGGATGAAAAAACCGCACGCCAATCTCCGCTGCTCGAAATGCTCGCCGAGCGCGGTTTCGATGTGCTCTTTCTAATTGACCCGATCGATCAGTGGGTCGCGCAGTCATTGAATGAATTTGAGAATAAAAAATTCACGGCGATCGATAAAGGCGAGCTGCAATTCGGCGATGAGAAAGATCAGCAGGATCTCAAAGAGAAACTGCAGCAGAGTTCGGAGTCGTTCAAAGAGCTGATTGACTACATAAAAAATAAACTCAGCGATGATGTGAAAGAGGTGCGCCTTTCATCGCGGCTGAAGGGTTCTCCCGCCTGTCTGGTGGCAGATGAAAACGCCTTGAGCCCGGCTATGGAACGTATGATGCGTGCGATGAATCAGGAGGTGCCCCGGCAACTGCGAATACTTGAGCTGAATGCCGAACACCCGTTGATCGGCAAACTCAAAAAGCTGTTTGAGGCCGACCCCTCCGACCAGCTGCTGAATGACTACCTGGAGCTGATCTTCGGGCAGAGCCTTTTGAGCGAAGGTGCGGCTGTCAAAGACCCGCAACGCTTCAATCAAATCTTGTCCGAGCTGATGCTCAAGTAATCAAGATGTTATAATGCCGCTGCCGACCACGCAGTCGCCGCTGTATAAAACCAGTGCCTGGCCCGGGGTTACACCTAAGACCGGTGTTTCAAAACGCAGCTCCACCGAGTCATCTCCGGCCGCTGTTATCACGGCCCGGGTCGGGTGCTGGCGGTAACGCACCTGCGCATCGAGAGCCGTTCCGGCACCCGGCTTGTCACAACGCCAGGTGAAAGCAGATGCCTTGCAGCTGCTGCTACAGGCCGCTCGCTCATCCGCGCTCACGGTAATGGTACCGCTCAGCGGATCGATTGCCGTGATCTTGACCCTCCTGCCGGTTGCAAAATCCAGGCCGCGCCGCTGGCCTATCGTGTATCGGTGGATGCCTGTGTGATGACGCAGCACACGGCCATCTTCATCAATAAAAACACCGCATACCCTGTTCCCCGAAAATCTGCGGCAGAGAGAATCGGCAAAGTCACCCGGTTCTCCAGTAAAACAGAGGTCCTGGCTCTCCCGGAGCACCGCGCTGGCCAGCGCATTCTCCGCAGCAAGCCTGCGCACCTCTTCCTTGCGCATCTCTCCGAGTGGAAAGAGGATCCGCTCCAGGATATTCTGCGTTAGCCCAGCTAAAAAATAACTCTGCTCTTTATCCGGGTCAACCCCACGCTTCAGCAGGCATCTTCCTTGTGCATCGCGGCCTGTGCGGGCATAATGACCGGTGGCGATCATCTGCGCCCCCACACGGTCGGCAACGCGGATCAGCTCGGCAAACTTGACGGCATAGTTGCAGATGTAACAGGGGTTCGGTGTGCCTCCCTGCTCAAACAACCGCCAGCATTGATGCAGCACCCTTTGCTGAAAAGACTCGGAGCAGTCGACAATCTCCAGCGGCACGCCGAGCTCATCCGCGGTGCGCTGTGCCCGTTCCAATGCCTGCAAGTTGCCGCACTCCCGCTCGCTCGACCCCGGTGTCAGACCGCTGTGAATTTTCAGGGTAACCCCCAAAACATTGAATCTCCGTCTGAGTAGCAGCGCTGCCACCGATGAGTCAACCCCGCCCGATATCCCCACAACAACACTCTCTCTCTTGCACTCTCCCATTAACGCTCATTGTCTCAACTCTGTCGCGGAAAACAAATAAAAAATTAACAATTTTTTCAGGATTTGTCCTTGCTTTTTTGCTTCAGAGAGTGATAAGTTAACCACTGCTAGGAAAATTGTACTAGATTAGGATGGCATAAGATGGCTGACGCTGTTTGAACCGGCTTGATTTAGATTTATAATCTCCTTGATAATTTGCGCGAAAAGATGTTACTATCGACACGAATTTTCGGTTGATTGAAATTTTTGAATTTGTGAGAGATAAAAAGTTGAACCTGATATTGAGATTTTGCGTTGCAGTGGCAATTGGTTTATCTGTTATCGGGCTCAGCGGATGCGCGACGATCGGTAAGTTTGCCAGTAGCTTTGGAGAGCACGACCCGACCGATGATCCGGGGTTCGGTGTGCAGGCGGAGTTTGTCGAGTTTAAAGAGGGCCAGCCCCTGATCCGCTCAGGATTGACACTGCGGATCGGAGTGACAGCCTCGGGTGACTCGGCCGTCCAGGACGTGACCAAAGAGGTCGATCTCAACGGACAGATACTTATGCCGCTGATCGGCGCGGTCAAATGCGAGGGGTTGACGGTTATAGAACTGCAGGAGGTGCTGACCGAAGCATATAGAAAGTATTTTATCGAACCTCAGGTGACGGTCAACTTTATGTACCAGCCTGGAATGAAGTCACCCTGGGGTACGGTGCTGATGACCGGTGAGGTTGCGAAGTTCGGTCCGGTGGATATGCCGTCAACACGTGATTTGACAGTGACCCGCGCACTGATGATGGCAGGCGGAACAACCCCGCTGGCCAACAAGAAGAAGGTGCTGGTCTGGCGCAGAGAAAAAAACGGAGAGCTGACAAAATTTGAAGTTGATATAGAAGCGATCGGCAAAGAGGGCCGGCAGGAGCTTGACATAAAGCTGAAACCAGGTGATGTGGTCTTTGTGCCCGAGTCGTGGTATTGAACTTTTACGTGAAGGAGTAGATAGATGAAAAAATTAACATCAATATGTGTGATTGCGGCATGTATCTTCAGTTGCCTCGGTTTGCTCGCTCAGGGGGTTGAGCTCAAACGATCGCAGTGGCTCAAGAAAATCGGTGAGTCAGTTATGGATGCAAAGGTTCTTAACGACACCTTTGCTCAGATTCCGGATTCCGACAAAGTCGAATTTGTCGAACGCGCCATGAAGGCGGTTTCGCGGATGCCGGTCGAACCGGAGAAAAAGGCAGCCACCTTTGTAAATGTTGCCGTTGACTGTATTCAGGGTGCCAGAGGAGATATACGCTATGATGTAATCGCCGAGGTCTTTGCGACCGTTCCGGTCGTCTTTCTGCCGGTTGTCACCGAGGAACTCTCCAAACGCTTCAATCAGGAGTTCAATAAACTTTCCGATGAAGACTATGAGAAGATTGCCACATCGGTTATGCGGATCGCTGCCGAGCGCAACACCCGTACCGCCGATCCCGCCGTACGGGATACCTTTGTGGCCCTTGCCTTTCTGCGCGGCACTGATAATACCAGACTGGAAGCGAAACTGCTGGGACTGATCGGTGATGAGAGAACCGAAAGACTCGTCGCCGGATGGCTGCCGGCAGCTCTGAACGGCGACTACGCCGCCCTGCTCGCCGCCGCCGATGTCGAACCGCTGAAAATCAATGTCCGGGAGTTTCAACGCCAGACCGGCCACTCCAATATAGAGGGTCTGGTATCCACCCTCCGTTCCGGCAGTGCCATGGAACAGCTTTTCGTTGACACCTGGGTCACCGATACCACCGGTTTTAACGAGCCGACCGATTTCGGTGTCAACCGTACACCGCGGTACTATCCAGTTCCAACAGGTTACCAGAATCAGAAGATTAGTGTCATTAGATGCCCCTGGTGTTCCCCCTGTAAAATAAAATAACATCACCTTGAGTCGGCCTTAAGGCTCTAACCGGTTTACCATAGGCGCAATACCGTTTTTAACGGTCGAAAGAGAGCGATATGATGCAGTTCCAACATTTGAAGGAGTGCAAAAGTTATGACAAATAAAAAACAATTAGTCGTGGTGATGACGGTTTTTACAGGGTTGTTGCTGATAGCTCAATCTTCCGGCGCGGAGGAGCCGAACGGGTTGAGATATAACAATCTTTCCGTTTCACCCTATGTGAATCTTGAGTATACCTATGACTCCAATGTGAACTACTCCAAGGATGATGAGGAGGATGACAATATCTTTTCAATTCACCCGGGTGTCGATCTGAATTACAAAGGCAATGATTGGGGCCTCAACGGTACCGCCTGGTACCGCCGTGACTTCTATCAGGACAACGACCGGCTGGATGAGAACAGCTACGGCGAAAATGTCGATTTCTACTGGGAATCGCCGCGTGGTCTCAGCTTCCTGCTCGGTCAACGCTATGTGATGAGTTCCCAGAGTGATTCGCTGACCTCCGAGCCGGACGGACGGGGCATGTGGCGTGACCGCAATGAGTTTGAGCTCAGCGGCGCCCTCTCCTACACCTTCAGCGAAAGAACCCGCGCCACCATCAACGCCATGTACTGCGATCTGTGGTACGATAACGATGGCGATCAATACCGCCCGCTCTATGGCTGGGAGGAGTATTCGGTCGGCCTGCAGCTGGCCCGTCAATTGACCGCCAAGAGCGATTTTATTATCAATGGTTCGTACCAGGAGTATAAGAGCGACGGAGCGGTCGGCGGTGTAAGCCCCGACAGTGTCGGTTATACGCTCATGGCCGGTTTCGGTTCACGCGCCACCGAAAGAATCAAATACAATCTGCTGGCCGGCGCCTCGATGTTCGACTACGCCGAAGGTGATCAGCTGTACGGATTTGTCTATAATGCCAATGTAAGCTGGCTGCTCTCACGCAAGTGGGCCGCCACCTTCGCCGGCTCAAGTCAGTTCCAGCCCAGCGAGCGCGAAGCCAATCAGGCCACCCAGAACTATACCGCATCTTGCGGTCTGACTTACAAAATGACCCGCCGCCTGACTGCTTCGATGGATTTGGCCTACCGCCGTGAGGAAAACGAGTACAGCTACGATTACGGCAACGGAGTAGAAAGTTCAGGCAGCGACGACCGCTACTCCGCGCGTCTGATGACCCGTTATCAGTTGAAGAAATATGCATCACTCTACGCCGGTGTTGAATATGAGGATCAGCGCTCCGATGACGAGCAGAGCGAGTTTGACCGATTCCGCGGAAAACTCGGGTTGAGCCTGCGCTACTAGGTGACAGCCGGTTTGTATATCACTTTCGTAAAGGCGTCTGCGCGGTGTTGTAAGGCATGCCAGGCGCTTTTCTGATCAGAATATTGTTCAGCTATGCTTCAGAGATTATTTACAAAATATTGGCTCGCGTTCAATATCGGATTCACCGTCGTTCTGACATGGCTGATTCTTCCGCAATCAATCAGATCATCCAGTTTTTCTTTTCTGCTCCTGATGTCGTTTCTTATTGTCGAGATGACACTGCTGCTGCCTTCGGTTTATCGCGGTGAGACGCTGCAGACCGCCAGGGTGCGCGCACTCTCAAATCTGACGCATGATGGATTTGCCTATACCGCCCTTTTCGTGCTTCTGTATCTTGGCGTCCAGTGGCTGAATGGTGGCTTGGAATCAGTTTACGATATCAGGGCCGGGGTGTGGGGCTATCAGGCACCCGATGCCGGATGGCTTCCCGGCAGCGTCAAAAGCGGTGATGCTTTTCGGGCCTTCAATGTTGCTGCCGCTCTCCTGATAATCGGGTGCGCTCTGCGCAATGCTGTGGGCAAACGGGCCAAACGGGCTTTACTGCAATGGCTCAGTGTGTGCAGCGGAGTCTTCGCTCTTTTTGCCGTAGCCAAAGGGTTGCTCGGCGGTGAGCCTTACTCTGCCTATATGCATACGCCACTGACATGCGGCTGGGGCACCTTTTTCGGTTTCTGGATGATTGTTGCGATCGGAGCATTTGCAGAGTCCCTTTCGGCGCAGAGCGGCAGACCATACCTGGTCTATGTTTTCGGCATAGCTTTCAATCTGATCGGGGTCCTGTTTTACGCATCTCTGCCGGCCATGCTCTTCTATAGCGCGTTAAGTATTATTCTGATGGTCTACGCTGGCATATCAATCGCATTTCATGCGCCTAAACATTTCAACGTCAAAATGTTCTTTCTTACCGTTCTTGTGTATCTCTCAATCTTAGGTGGCGGCTATTTTGCTTTGCCGGAAGGAGCGGTGGCATCCAAGATCAACAATGTTTCAGAGATAACGGAGCACTTTGAGCAGATTGCCGCCACCAGATCAGTGCGGATGGATGCGGCAATGCAGATCTGGCAGGATCACATTTGGTACGGCAGCGGAGTCAACGGTTTCGAACACTATCTCGGCTCCGTGCTTGATGATCAGGCCTGGAGCAAGGTACGTGCCGACAAAGGTTTTGTTTACAATGATATGGTGCAGATTCTCTGTGAGTTCGGTATTCTGGGATCGGCGGCCTTGGCAGCAGTGATTGTCACCCTGCTTGTGCCGCTTTTTTATCGTGCCCATATCGCCTGGGTCAAAGATACCCGTGACGCCAATGCCGGACGTAAATATATATTGCGGATTTCGCCCTTTGTCGTCACCGGTGTGATCGCCACCCTGGTGTGCCTGGCGGAATCATTAGCCGCCAGTCCGTTCAGAATGCCAGCTATGGTTTTTTCTTTTTTTGTCGTCCTTTTAACAATGCCGGCCTTTCTGCCGGCTCGCTGACTGTAACCGATTTTTTGACTGAGGAGATGTTTTATGAGTGATGACCACAATTCCGGCACTGAGTCAAGAGCCAGTCGCCCGATCTACTACGGTGGACAGACCCCGGCGGCTGAGGCCGCTTCTTCACCACATTCTTCGGCTCTCTACTACGGCGGCAGAAGCCCGGCTGCTTACGCCACCACAGCCAGATCACCGGCACTATATTACGGCGGTGCTGCGCCGGCGGCGGGATACCCTGGCTATGGCTATGGTGCTGGCGGCTACTACTACGGCGGTGCCGGCAGCGGTATCAGCGATGATGATGATTCACTGACCGGCGCAATTACCATCGGACGTATGATCCGTGTCTGCTCACAACGCTGGATAACGATTTTTGTCTTCGTGATAATAGGGCTGGTTGCATCGTTCGCTGTCTTTAAAATTTCCCCGGTTGTGTATGAAGCACGCGCCGTCTTTGAAATGAGCTTGCGTCGTCCCTCGGTGCTTGGTCTGCGTGAGGCGGTAATCGACACCTCCCAGGGAACAATGAGTGAAGTTTTCAATACGCGTCTGGCCCGTCTGCGATCACGCGCCGTGATCGACCAGATTGTGACCCAGTACCGTAGCGATTACCCCAGTTCAACAGTCTCCGACGAGGAGCTGATCAGTACGCTGGTCAACTCAAAAATGGAGTTGCAGCGCCGCTCGATGTTGATCACCATCACTGTGCAGTCCACCGATAAAAAACTGGCGGCCGATCTCGCCAATGCCTACGCCAAGGCCGCTGAAACCTTCACCGCCGAACAGAACCGCAATCAGTCTGAAATGGCCGTCGCCTGGCTGCACACAACCACCGAGCAGCAGAAACGTGCACTTGAACGCGCCGATAAGGAGATGCTGGAGTACCGCGTCGCCCACCAGCTCGATACAATGGAGAATGAAAGCGAAATCGCCAAACAGTCGCTTGCAACCATCAATACCGAAATAATGTCACTGGAAAGTGAGCTCACCAAAGCCCGCGAACTGCAGAAAACTCTGGAGGCAATCCAGAATGAGCCTGAAAAATTCGGCAGCCTGCCTGAGTCTATCCCGCGGACAGCCGAAATCGGAACAGCGTATGCCAAGCTGCTGAGTGCCCTGGCTGAAAAAAACTCTATGATGGCCCGCTATACCGCCAACCACCCCGAAGTGAAGGTTAAAGAGAAAGAGGTTGAAATATTCCGCCAGCAGTTTGCCGATGTCGTCTATCGTGCCCTTGAAACCTGTAAGGCCAATGTCGATCTGCTGCAGCGCCAGTTGGGCCAGTTGACCCCTGAACAGGAACGACTGATGAAGAAGATTTCAGAGCTTGAACTTAAAACCGTAACAGCACAGATGAAACTTGATCAGTTGGCACGAGAACGCGAGGTCGCCGATATTAACTATAAAGCATTGCTGCAGCGTACCAATGAAGCCCAGCTCGATGCCGATCAGAACACCGCCCTGATTAAACAGGTGGAACAGGCCTTTGAACCAAACCGGCCGGTCAAACCCAATCCGATGATTATCTTTCCCGCCGGACCAGTGCTCGGCTTGATTTTCGGGGTCCTCTTTGTTCTGGTACTTGACCATCTGGAAGACAAAATCGTAGGGGTCTCCGATATCGAACAGCGCCTGCGTCTCAAAACACTGGCCGTTATTCCGCATGTGCGCCGAAAGAAAAGAGAGCAGCTCGCGCTTGCAGTCAAAAACGAAAAATTCTCACAGTTTGCCGAGGCCATCGCCGGCTTGCGTAATCTGCTGGATTCACCCCGCTACGCTGAAATCAGCAAGGTCTGCCTGTGTATGAGCACCCAGCCAGGCGAGGGTAAAACCATCACCTCCTGCTCACTGGCAATATCCTGCGCCCAGAGCGGACAGAAAACACTGCTGGTGGACTGCGATATGCGTCGGCCGCGTCTGGCCCGTATCTTCGAGAAAAAATCAGCGGAGTATAAAAGCCTGCCCCACCGCATACGCGAAGGAGGCGTCAGCAGCTTCGCCGATCTGTCGGTTGCCTCCGGCATCGAGAATCTGGATCTGGTGCTCTCAAAAGCCTCATCGGAGATCAATCCCGCCAACCTGATGGGTAGCGGCTCCATCAACGAGTTCTTCGCCTGGGCGCGACAGAATTATGATCGCGTCTTTATCGACTCGCCGCCGTACGGTATCGTCGGCGATGTTATGGTGCTGGCCTCTCTCTCCGATGCGGTCATGATACTGTGCTGCCCGGACCGCACCCGCTTCCGCCCGATTAAACATGCCGCCAGAACCCTGACCGAATCCGGCGCCCGCGTGATCGGTGTCATCGTCAACGATGTCGATTTCGGACGACGTAACCAGTTCAGCCAGTACGACTATCACTACCGCTATGCCTACCGCTATACCTCCCGCTACGGCGCATACGGGCAGGGAAAAAAATTAAACATCGACGGAGTCGGCAAGAATAAAAAACAATCACCCGAAACTGCTATGCTGGATGACGATGATCTCACCCCGTCGGCTGCGACTATGCCAAGGGATGTCGTTGACCATTCGATGATGGATGACGACGATTGAAGCCTGCGCTGTGCACAGCACGCCTGCGTCATATGTGTATCACGGTGTGACATTGTGTCTGCCGCGATCAAGTGTTTATCGCTCAAAGTGGCCATTGTGGCACTTGTTCTGTCAGATTATTCTGTTTTTCAGGGATGGCACGCCTTTTGCTGAATATATTATACAAAGTTAACGTATTACAAAAGGAGATTGAAAATGAAAAACTTGATGATGTATATGGCGGTTGTTGCAGCAATGTTCATGGCACCTGCGGCGGTTGAAGCCCAGCAGTGCGGAGCACCTTGTAAGAAGGCTGCCAAAGAGAGTTGTACTGTACGTAAGAACTGTCCGGAAAGGGATAGCTGCAAAAAAGAGTGCAAAACTGAGTGTAATCAGAAAAAAGCGGCTGAGCGGAAAGCATGCTGCCCTAAAAACAAGGCTTAAAAACAACTGTTGAATAAAGTCAGAAAAGCCGGTCCCCGATGTGGCCGGTTTTTTTGTTTTTAGCCCTGAAAACTGCAGTTGCCATTTTGCCGTTAACAGGTTAAAACGCCAGTGCGCTCAGAATGGAGTATGACCACTGCATGACCTGCTTGAATTGATCAATCCCAAAAGATTCGTTCGGGCAGTGAATGCGATCTTCTTCGCGACCAAATCCCACTAGCAGCGGTGCCGCGCCGGAGTATTGCCGCAGGGTAGCGATAATGGGTATGGATGCGCCTTCCCACCTGAAAACCGCCCCACGGCTGTCCATGTCGCGCAAAACCCTCTCGGCAATCTGAAATATCGGCGTGTTCACAGCCAGTCGGAAACCGGGTGCTCCCTTCACAATTTCGGAAAATGAAATTTCAAGCCCGGGCGGACAGTTGCTTACAAGATGTTTCTTCAGCGCGGTCAGCGTCCGCTCAATCTGCTGACCAGGTACCAGCCGCATACTCAGCTTGGCTGTGGCTTCGCTGGGAATAATGGTTTTAGGTCCCGTTCCCGTGTGCCCTGAAAAAATTCCGTTCACCTCGATCGTCGGATAAAAGCCAGCCCGCTCCACAGGCGGCAGAGCACGTTCACCCCCCAGCGGCGGACAGCCGGTCTCAGCTTGATAAGCATCCGCACTAAGCTGATCACGGTTGGCCAGAGAGCGCTCTTCTTCCGTCGGCTCTATCATGCCGTCACAGAACTCAGCTACGGCAATAGAACCGTCTTGATTGTGCAGCGTCGCCAGTAATCGCGCCAGCCCCTGTGCAGGATTCGGTGCCACGCCGCCATGAACACCGGAGTGCAGATCATAGTCAGGACCCTTCAATGTTACGGTCATATTCTGTATGCCGCGCAGCGCGGCTATGATGGCGGGTTGCCCGTTGCCGGCACAGCAGGTGTCACTTACCAGCAGAACATCGGATCTGATCTGATCGCCCAGATGCGGAACCATCTCAAGGAGTCCGGCGCTGCCGGACTCCTCCTGCCCTTCAATGATAAGTCTGATCGTAGGGATGCTTTCACCCTCTTCAATCAAAGCCCGAAGACCCTGAATAAACGCGAAGCTCTGCCCTTTGTTGTCCTGCGCACCCCTGGCGTAAACTCTGCCGTCACGCAGACAAGGTTCAAACGGGGGACTCTCCCATTTTTCCGCCGGATCAGCAGGCTGCACATCGTAGTGACCGTAAAACAATACGGTGGTGTCGCATTCGGATGAGACGCGTTCCGCAAAAAGTACCGGCACCGGCAGACCCTGATGCGGTATCCGGATTTCAACCTCAAACCCCATGGCTTTGAGATACTTTTTAAGCCAGGCTGCCGTGCGGGCACAATCACTCAGACGCAGAGGATCGGCACCAAGTGATGGCAGCTTGAGCAGTTTGAACCATTCAGATAAGATGTGTTCACGGTTCTTTTCAAAATAGTTGTCGATATCCATCACGCTCTCTCCTGAAATCAAAAATCCCGCTTGAAAATTACAGAGATTGAATTAGCCGCACAGACAAAAAAAACCGCAAACTCAATCGAGCTTACGGTTGTAAAATGGAGGTGCGAAGCGGAATTGAACCGCTGTAGGAGGTTTTGCAGACCTCAGCCTAGCCACTCGGCCATCGCACCCGTTCAATTATTTGCTGATAGCAGCGCGGATACGCTCTTTAACGCGTTTCTTGTAAGCTTCACGACGCTGACGTTTGGTTTTTTTTCTGTGTTGTTGTCCCATAAGAACTCAGAATATAACAAATCCACCCGCAGAGTGTCAACAAGCCGGATAAAATAATTTCCGTTCGCAAAATGGCCACTTAACCTTCTTGTCTTTTCCGGCAGAAGTTGAGATGATGATAACTGCCTGAGTTGTAGGTACTGCCTAAAAGTGCCGAAACATAAGACAGCAGTTGATATCGGTGGCGACCCAGTATGAAAAATAAAGCTCACAGTGTTGTCCGGTGCTCCCGGAAAGTGGCGCAGATTGCGCGAAATTGCGGATCTCTTGTGCTTTTGACCGGCTGGCTGTTTCAGAGCGGTGTTTATGCTGCTGAAAAACCTGAACTGACGGTCAGTGCCGGTTGCGAGGTCAACTATCCCCCTTTCTGCATTGTGCACTCGGATGGAAGAGCTGACGGATTTGCGGTTGAGCTGCTGCGTGCGGCACTGGATAAAATGGATTGCCGGGTCACATTCCGGACGGGAGTATGGAGTTCGGTCCGGAGCTGGCTTGAGCTTGGTGAGGTGCAGGTGCTGCCGCTCGTGGGCCGAACACCGGAGCGTGAGCCGCTCTTCGATTTCACCTTCCCGTATATGACCATGCACGGTGCGATCGTTGTTCGCAAGGATGTGCGGAACGTGCATCAATTGTCCGATCTGAAAGGTTGTACTGTCGGTGTTATGCAGGACGACAACGCGGAGGAGTTTCTGCGGCGTGAGCAGCGGGATTTCGGGATACTGGCAACACCTACCTATCTGGATACCTTTCGCGCACTTCAATCTGGACAGTGTGACGCTGCTGTGCTGCAACGGCTGGTGGCCGTGCGGCTGCTGGCCGAAAGCGGCCTGAACGATCTGCGTATCGTAGAACGACCCATCCGTGAGTTTGCTCAGGATTTCTGCTTCGCGGTTCAGAAAGGCGACAGCCAGATGCTGTCGCTGCTCAACGAGGGACTGGCCCTTGTGATGGCCGACGGCACCCACCGCCATCTGCACGATAAATGGTTCGCTCACCTTCAACTGCCGCATGACCGACCGATCATTGTGGGAGGTGATCATAACTACCCGCCCTTTGAATTTCTTGACGAAACAGGACGTCCCGCCGGTTTTTCAGTCGAATTGACACAGGCGATTGCACGCGAGGCGGGATTGGATGTCAGGATTCGCCTCGGACCCTGGCAGAGTGTCGTCAGCGGGTTGCACGAAGGCAGTATCGATGCACTCGAAGGTATCTTTTATACCCCCGAACGTGACGCTCTGCTGGATTTTTCACCGAAATATATAGTGGTCGATTGTGTGAGCGTTGTGCGTAAAGATGCCGGTGATCCGCCCGTCAGTTTTGAGGAGCTGCGTGGACGCGAGCTGGTTGTGCAGGCCGAGGATGCCATGTTCAACAAAATCATGGAGCACGGTCTTGATCAGCGGGTCATAGTTGTCAAAACCCAGGAGGAGGTCGTGCGCACGATTGCCGAAGGTCGCGGCGACTGCGGCCTGGTTACGCGCTTGAGTACTCTCTATACAATTCGGAAACATGGCTATACCAATTTGAAAGTCGCAGAAAAAGCGCTCTACTCCGGGCAGTACTGCTATGCGGTTTTAAATGGGAACGATGCGCTCCTGACTAAATTCACCGAGGGACTGCAGGTTGTCAAGAACTCGGGGGAGTATCAGCGCCTCTATGAAAAGTGGATGGGTGTTCACGAACGTCATTTATCAATTGGCGAGGTCATCAGATATGTTGCCTCAGTCGCTCTGCCGCTGCTGCTGCTGGTGCTGCTTGCTCTGCTGTGGTCCTGGACTCTGCGACGGCGCGTCGCGGCCAGAACACACGAACTGAGCGTCGCCAACCGGCAGATGCAAGAGAGTAACGAGAGCCTGTTGAAAACCCAGGAGACCCTGCGGCGTAGTGATGAACGCTTCAGCTTGGCCCAGGCACTCTCCGGTGTCGGCGCCTGGGAGTGGAATTTGAGCACCAATGAGGTTTACTGGTCCGATAAACTGATCGAGCTCTTCGGTTTAGCAGCACATAAGGATAAATTCGATGGCGCGTTCGATTCAGTGACCAAACACATCCACCCCGATGATATCCCCGTCTGGCGCAACAGCGTTCGGGAGTGTGTCGATAATGGCCGGGAGCACTGCATGGAATACCGTGTTCTGCTGCCTGGCGGCAGGCTTCGCTGGATCGGGGTTTTCGGTAATGCGCAGCGTGATGCCGACGGCAAAGCGATCCGTCTGGTCGGAGTGGCAATGGATGTGACCGAACGTAAATTGGCCGAACAGGCCCTCAAGGAAGCATACGAAATTATTAACCGCAGTTTTTCCGTCGCGTTAACTTGGCGGAATGCCGAGGGCTGGCCGGTTGAGTTTGTCTCTGAAAATGTGCTGAAGCTGCTAGGTCATAAAGCGGAGGATTTCACACAAGGACGAATTTCCTACCTTGAATGTGTGCATCCGGATGATCTGCTGCGTGTTAAACGGGAGTTCTCCGCTGTACTTGTCGACAGAAACATCGAAGAATTTATTCATCAGCCCTATCGTGTGACCGCTAAAGACGGCACACTTAAAGTTGTACGCGACTGGACCTTTGTTGTCAGAAACAACGAGGGCCGGGTCACTCAGTTCAAAGGCATCGTCGAGGACATAACCAGCCAGCGCAATCTTGAGAATCAGCTGGCTCAGTCACAGAAAATGGAGGCGGTAGGTCGTTTGGCTGGCGGTGTGGCACACGATTACAATAATATGCTCAATGTGATTATGGGCTACACTGAATTGGCCATGGAAAATGAGCAGCTGCGCGAACCGTTACGGGAATATCTGCAGGAGATAGCCGCCGCCGCCAACCGCTCCAAGGCAATCACAGAACAGTTGCTGGCTTTTGCCCGTAGAGAGACAATCGCTCCGCAACTGATGGATATGAACACCTCCGTGACTAAGATGCTCGCGATTATCCGTAAACTCATCGGTGAAAATATCGAATTGGCCTGGTATCCCGGTGAAGGACCGCTGCCGGTCTTGCTAGATCCCTCGCAGCTTGATCAGATATTGGTGAATCTGTGCGTGAACTCGCGTGACGCCGTTGAGGATGTCGGCAGAATAACGATCGAAACAAGCAGCATTAAGATCGATGGCGATTACTGTGCCGCGCATGCCGATTTCATGCCAGGTGATTTTGTTCAGCTGGTCGTCAGCGATGACGGTATCGGTATGGATAACGAAACACTGGAACATATCTTCGAACCCTTCTTTACCACTAAAAATGTTGGCGAGGGTACGGGGCTCGGCTTGCCGATGGTTTACGGAATTGTCAAACAGAACCATGGTTTTATCAATGTCTACAGCGAACCTGGTCGCGGTACAACATTCCGGATATATCTGCCCCGTCAGGTGGAAGAGATTCCTGAAGAGAATCAGAAGCCGCCGGATGAACCGTTTAAAAGCGGCAGAGGCATCACGGTGCTGGTGGTCGAAGATGAGGAGTCGATCTTAAAACTGACCGACCAGATTCTCTCACGCTGTGAATATAATGTTTTAACCGCCGATTCTCCCGCGAACGCTCTGGAAATCGCCCGCAGTTATCCCGGTGAAATTGTTTTGCTTATAACCGATGTTGTCATGCCTGAGATGAACGGCAGAGATTTGGCAGACCAGCTGCGAAAACAATATCCCGATCTCAAGTGCCTTTTTATGTCGGGTTACACCGCCAATGTGATCGTCCAGCGAGGGGTGCTTAAAAAAGGTGTGCATTTCATCCAGAAACCATTCGCGGTTAAAGCATTTATCAAAAAGGTGAGTGAGGTTCTGAATAAACCTGGCGACTGAGCCTGTTGGCACCCGGGAAACAGTAATGAGCTAAACGCAAAAAAGAACAAAACACACAAAAACAAAGATGAACTGCGGCTGAGAGCAGCTTTAGTTGCGACAGTTCAATTGCAGCACTCCCGGGTTCAGATAACGTTGCGACAGTAGATATCGGTCATCGTGAATCAGCGCGTAGTGACGTAGTAGCACCAGAGGTGCCAGTAGCGGGTAAATCCCTTCGTGAAAGCCCGCAATCACATCATGAAGTTCCCGCTTCTCGGTTGCGGAAAGTAGCTTCTTGAAATAACCGCTGATGTGATCAAGGGTGTTCGTGTGCTTGCGTCTGGTGGCCGGCGTGGATAGTGACCGCATAAGCGCGGCACGATACTGCGGTGCGATGCTTCTGGCACTATCGGAACTCTCTGCAAGCAACCGCCCGAGTCGGGAGACCTGCGCGGGGTTGTGCGCCATGATCAGATACTTGCAGGAAGCATGAAAATCTGTCAGAGCTCCGCGTTTAAGACGCGGAGTGTTTATCAGCTCCTGCAACTCTGCGTAGGTGCTGACCTTATCGATAAACGCTTCACGTAGAGCCGGATCGTTCAAGCCCCCTCCTCTTCTACCGGGATATCAGGAAAAGCCCGGATGAAAGCTGCAGCAAAGATGCCGGTTCCCTTTTTCTGCGGCATGCTGTCGGCTGAGGTGAAAACCTTGACGCGGTAAAGACCGGAACTCGGCGACTTACTTTTGAAAACAAAACCGCAGAGTTGCTCGTCAGCCAAACGCCTCAAAGTAGGTTTGATCCAACGCCGCATCTGCGGAGTTATATCCTTTCCGCTCTTAATCGTCACCAGATGCAACCAAACTTGGCTCATTAAATTAGCGCACAAACTGTAATATTAGCCCGGACAGATTAAAAAGGATAAAAACCATGTTCATCCGCTCTGATTATTTAAGTTTAACTTTCTTGTTTTTTTCGGCAGAAGTTGAGATTATAGCAGTCAATGGTGCTATTCTGAGAGAGTTGACTATGAATAAAAAACCGGAGGAAGAACTGGTTCAGCAGTTCCTGAAAAGCAAACTTACTCTGGCCGTTGCTGAATCCTGCACAGGAGGATTGCTGGGAGCGGTGTTAACCTCTGTGCCGGGTGTTTCGAATGTGTTCAAAGGCGGTGCGATCTGCTATGCGAATGAGATTAAAAACAGAATTCTCGGAGTTTCAAATAGAATCCTGGATTCAGATGGCGCGGTAAGTGATGCGTGTGCCCGGGCAATGGCATGCGGTGTTCGTGAATTGTTTGCAACCGATGTCGCCGTTGCCATCACTGGAATTGCAGGCCCCGGAGGTGGCAGTTCGGAGAAACCGGTCGGATTGGTTTACATCTGCGTAACAAACGCGGCAAATACAATCAGCAGGGATTTTGAATTTTCTGGTGACCGTAAGGCAATCAGAGAACACTCTGTGCGCTGCGCCCTGCGTATGCTTGCGGAAACGTGCTGTTTATGAATAACGCTATCCGATCTGACAGCGGATATGGTGCGAAATTATGCTGAATTTTTTTTATCGTAAACTTTTATTGCTGGCATCGCTACTTTGTTTCATGACAGCGTTGGCCTCAAATGCTGAAAATACCCAAATCGTGATTACGGAAATTCTGGCTGACAATGAAGAGGGTATCCGTGATGAAGATGGCGACCGCAAGGACTGGATTGAACTCTTTAATGCCGGTACCAACCGTGTTGAGTTAACCGGGTGGTCGCTGACCGATAAAATTGATGATCCTGCTAAATGGCAGTTTCCTTCGATGATAATTGATCCGGGGCAATACCTGTTGATATGGGCTTCCGGTAAGGATCGCCGCCACCCGGCTAGGCCGCTGCATACAGACTTCAGCTTGTCCAAGAGGGGTGAGTATGTGGGACTCTATCGACCCGATCCAGCCGACGGTACGCCTGTCCTCGTTGATGAATACGCACCCTCGTTTCCGGCGTTGCCGCCGGATGTCTCTTATGGTTTGAGCTTTGCCGCGCTCGAAACAAACCTTGTGCGCACCGGCGATTTTGTGCGTTACAACGTCCTTTCAATTTCACAGGGAGACGCCTTTTATTTCGGCAACGACTACGGAGCCGGTCACCTGGGGCACGGCCGCCCGGATGGCTGGAATGCGACGTCCGCTTTTGATGATGCCGCCTGGATTTCGGCGCGAACCGGAATCGGTTATGATTTGAACGGCGACTATCTGATCTGGCTGGGTGATTCACCCGCAAGTAATTGTCAGAGTGCTTTGCGAGGCATCAACACCTCTCTGTGTCTGCGCCGAACTTTCATCGTCGACAATGCGGCTGATCTGCAAAAACTGACGCTGAAAATGAAATACGAAGACGGGTTTGTCGCGTTTGTCAACGGCTTTGAGGTGGCAAGGGCCAACTGTACGACCGCAATGGCTTATAACACCAAAGCGGATGCAGCGCGGAACGAGGAACTTGTAAGCAGATGGACCGAATACAACATCCCCATTGAGCTGATCAACGATGGAGCTAATCTGCTGGCAGTTCAGGCGATGAACAGCACGATCAGCAGTTCGGATTTCCTGATCATTCCTGAGATCGAAGTCGCTGTGATTCAACCGCCGCGCTACGGTTACTATTCAATGCCCACTCCCGGTGAGGCCAACGGAGCGCCGGTCACAGGTGCACTGCTTTTTGATGCCCAGCCGTCGGACCCGGATATTCCCCGCCCCACCGGCAACCCTTTCAGCCCACTGCTGGCGGTTTCCGTCAAAGTCAGACCTACTGCGGCCCCCCTTGCCGCAGTTAAGGTTTTCACCAGAATCATGTATGACGAGGAGAATCCCCCGGTCCTGATGCACGACGATGGCATCGCGCCCGATTTCATCAGCGGTGACGGAATTTACAGCGCCTGGATCAATACCGGCACGGTGGGCAGCGGCGAAATGCTGCGCTGGCGGTTTGAGGCGCAGGCTGCCGACGGTACGGCGACCCGCCTGCCCGCTTATCTGGATGTTGAAAACAACTCGCAGTACTATGGAACGGTGGCCATGGATGGTAGTGTCGCGACAAGCCAACTCAACACTCTCTACTGGTTCGTACAAAATGCCCCCGTGACCGGTCCGGCCTGGGCTGACTTCCGCGGATCATGCTACTACAAAAGCAATTTTTATGACAATGTCGGTCATACTATCCACGGACAGTCAACGAAAAATTTCCCGAAAAAGAGTTATAACTTCGATTTCACCGACGAAGATCGTTTTCTTTGGCAAGAGGGTGAACGACGGGTTAAAGATATTAATCTTCTCTCCAACTATGCCGACAAGACCAAAACACGCAACACAATCGCGCACTGGGCCGGCGAACAGATGGGCACCCCCGCGCACTTCTGCTATCCGGTGCGCGTGCATCTCAATACTGACTTTCACGGTGTGATGGATTTGATGGAAGACAGTGATGACCGCATGCTGAAACGCAATGGCCTGGATCCCGAAGGGGCACTTTATAAAATTTACAATGTCGATCTGTTGACAAATGTTGACAAGAAAACCCGCAAAGAAGAGGATAATCAGGACCTCATCGACCTAGCTGCAGGACTGAGCATCACCCGGCCTCTGACTGAACGCACAAGCTATGCCTATGACAATATGGACATTGCTGCTCTAGTCAACTACGTTGTTGCGCGGCAGATAACCGCCGACAGTGACCACGGACACAAGAACTTTATGATGTATCGCGACACGGAGAATACCCTCGAGTGGCAGCCGATTGTCTGGGATGTGGATCTCTCTTTCGGACATATGTTTACAGCGGAGGAGAAATATTTTGATGATACGCTCTATTACCAGCCGCCTCAAATATCATTGACGCGCGGTGCGGGCAGTGTGGTTTATAAAGTGCTCTATGACAACCCTGAGATTCGCATGATGTGGGCGCGACGGATGCGTACACTGATGGATCAGTGGATGCAACCGCCCGGCACAGTCAATGGGGCCTTCGAAAACAAAATGCTCGAAATAGTCGATGCAATAGATCCCGATCCAACCCATAATTCCGGCTGGACCGATGCCGATCTCGATACTGCCAAGTGGGGTATCGATCCACGCTGGGATTTGCTGAACGATCCGCGCCAGGAGCTGAACCGTGTTGTCACGGAGTATTATCCCAGCCGCCGTGACTACCTCTTCAAAACCGATGATGCCCGTCCCGCGATCTACGGCACCGTGATCCCCGCAAACTCTCAGATAAACTATGAAAACATGATTGTGATCAGCACAATCGAAAACATGCCTGTGAGTCAGTTGCTTGCGGAAAAATTCATTATTCTCCAGAATATGAGTGATGTGGCTGTTGATCTTTCGGGTTGGACGATTGAAGGGGCTCTCACACACACACTGCGTCCGGGAACAATCATTCCAGCCGGATCAGGATTGGCGCAGGATAACTATGTCGGGCTGCTGCATGTGGTTAAAGACGCTGCAGCCTTCCGCTTTCGGGAAACCGGGCCGACCGGCGGTGAACGCCGTTTCGTCCAAGGTAATTTTGAGGGGTGCCTCCCCGCTGCCGGAGGCGACCTGACGCTGCGTGACAACGCCGGCACAATGATATTCACCACGAATTATACCGGACAGCTTTCGCCTTCGCAGCAGAGTCTGCGGGTGACAGAGATCAGCTATCATCCGGCTGATCCGACCCCCGAGGAACTGGCCGTTTTCTCATGGCTCGGCGACGGCGACTTTGAATATCTTGAACTTAAAAACAATGGCACGCTCACTCTTAATCTGACGGGAGCCGCCTTTGTGCAGGGTATCAAATACATATTCCCCGATTTTTGCCTGAATCAGGATGAGCGTATTCTGGTCGTCCGTAATCCAGCTGCCTTCAGCCTGCGTTATCCTGATGCTTCAGCACCGATCTTCGGTCCCTTTGAAGGAGCCCTCGACAACTCCACCGATCATCTGGTTCTGATCGATGCCGGCGGTGAGACGGTTCTGGATTTTGAATATTCAGATGCCTGGTACGACCTGACCGATGGATCAGGAAGATCGCTGGTGCTGCGTGACGAAAATCTCCCAGCTCATCTTCACGGCGATCCCCTGCAATGGAATGTAAGCTGGGACCCCCTGGGCAGTCCGGGTGCGGGCGAGGAGAAAACGGCCCAGTCATACAGCGGATGGCTCTATACAAGGTTTACTGCAACAGAGCGAGGTGATCCGACAGTCAGCGGTCCCTTTGCAAATCCTGACTATGATGGACGTCCGAACTGGGTGGAATATGCACTTGGCTCTGATCCGAAACGTGGCACATCCGGAACGCCGCTCTACTTTGAATGGCTTGTTTACGGGGCTAACCGCTATGTCGGCCTCTCTTATATGCGCGCTAAAAACGCGGTGGATCTCAAATTCTCGCTGCTCTTCAACGATGATCTGACCTCCGGTGAATGGCTGCCGGCAGAGGTGCAGCTTTACTATGCGGCGAGTGTGAGCGGTGAACGGGAGTCTTTGAATTATCGTGACACTTCGACAGCTTCGGCACCACACCGTTTTTATACCCTCCGGCTGGAATACAGCGGGGATGAGTGATGCGCCGTCAGTGTAGGATGTGGAAAGTGGAATGTAAAAAGAGGAGAAT
>JAGYOL010000130.1 GCA_018399555.1 Kiritimatiellia bacterium
TTTTTGCACTTTTTGATCATTATATATTTGTGATTCGGATAGATGTCAGGTATTATTTAAAGCAGAGGAAACGCAGGACGATCCTTCCGCTTTCGCTGAAGCTATAGCGGGACAAGCCGGGCCGTCTGCTTAGGCGGCGCGGGAGCACTGCCCTACGTAATAACACCAGCGATCCCGCAGGCGCGGGATTGCTAAGGGCCAATCCCGCTAAGCGGGATCTTTGCCCAATAAGTAGTAGGGCCTAAACGATGCGCCAAGGATAAAAAATGCCCGAGAAACAGATACAGAACGGATTTTCCCGTTACATACCGAGCAGCGACGAAGCCAGACGCTGGGGTATCTGTGTGACCGACTTGGGCTACACGGATATTGCACCCGGCACAAATTACCCGCCGGGACAACATCCGGAAAAGTATACGCTTAACAGGAAAACCGGACGAGTTCTGCAGGAGCACCAGATTGTCTATATCACATGTGGAAAGGGAGTTTTCTGGTCGGAGCGAAGCGGCACAACCCCCATCCGTACCGGGTCGGTTTTCCTGCTCTTTCCCGGTGTGCGGCACCGCTACCGTCCCCACCGCAAGACAGGCTGGAGCGAACACTGGATCGGATTTGCCGGCGATCAGGGGAAAAAACTCATGCGCGAATTCTTTTCGCCCGACAAGCCGGTCATTCATGCCGGAATAGATGCCGATCTCCAGAACCTTTTCAGAGATACCTGCACACTTGCTAAAAGCGAGAGTTTCGGATTCCGTCCGGTGATCGCCGCCAAGACCATGGAAATTATGGCTCGTATTCATACACTATCCCGCGGCGAGGTGTTGCGTCATCCGGCCAATGAACTCCTGATCAGAGAGACCTGCCTGCATTTGAAGGATCACCTGCCGCAGCACTTCGATTTCAACCGACACGCATTGGAAAACGGCATGAGCTACAGCTCGTTCCGCCGATTTTTCAAAGAGTCCACCGGCCTGGCCCCGAATCAGTACCTGCTTGACCTGAAGATGCGCAAGGCATGCACTCTGATTGCAAACACCTCACTGCAGATTCAGCAGATTGCGGAGGAGTGTGGCTTCACAAGCAACTTCTACTTCTCACGTATCTTCAAGCTGCGTACCGGTTTCAGCCCGCTCGGATACCGCTCGTTCTTCGCTCCGCCTGTCGACCTTTGACTCTCGAATATGATCAAAATTTATCAGCGTATCAGCGGCGGTATGTTGTCGGTGAGCAGCCCATTGATTTACTGAAGCAGCGTGAAAAGTAGTATGGATCATCGAAGCCCAGCATGGCAGCCACATCCTTGATCCTGCCGTCGGAGTCGTGCAGTATTTCGGCGGCTTTGCGCATTTTCAAATCAATGAAAAATTTTATCGGAGTCGTACCGGTCAGGGCACTGAAATTCGTGGTGTAGTGTGATACCGAGAGACGGGCATACTGTGCAAGTTCGGACAGCGTAACTTTACCGAAAAGGTTTTGTTGCATAAATTCGATAGTGGCGTAAATATTTTCTTCGACCTCACGCGGTTTTGAGACCGAGCGGCTGCGCTGCAGGTTCATTTCACCCAGAAAGTGAGCCAGTGATGTTGAAAGTGCTAACAAGGCCGGCGGATTATATCCATATTTAAGCACATCATAAAATTCATCGAAATGATGGATCAATTGACCACCATGCCGCAAGCGCATGACCGGATCAGCGGGGTTAATATCGAATGTTTCAACAAACTTTTCCATTTGATGCCCGATAATGTGGACCCAGTATATAGTCCATGGCGAACGCGTAGCGGCCGCATAAGCATGAGGCTCCCCCGGTGGCAACAGAATGGCATTATCCGCACTGATCTCGTGTTTTTCTTCCCGGAACGCGCACCATCCTTTACCGTCGGTGCAATAAATCAAGACCCATTCGTCGATAGGTTTTTTCCTTTCCACATAGTGTCCTGAAGCATGCGGGAAGTGGCCTGTCCGGGTAAGAAACAGATTCTGTGCGACAGGCATAGCGGCTGCCATCCGCAACGCGGATGGAGGCAATATCATGTGGCGCTTGTTGGGAAAGGCAGCCCCCTCAGGCGCATTTATTTCGCATGTTATCTGATATTTAGCCATGTTTAGAGGATATCAAATAATCAGAATATTATCCATCTATTATTGTTTTTTTGTGCATTGCTGTTTTACGGCATTTTGCTACGATTAAAACACGATATGAGGAGTATTACGCGCCGTTCAACCGGGCTTTCTTTTTATTGATTAATCGTTTCAGAAGGAGAAAAGGTATGGAAAACAGAAGATCATTCATCAGAAAAAGCGGAATGGGGATAGCAGCGGCGATTACGGCGCCGACGATCATTCCAGCCTCGGTGCTCGGTCAAAACGCGCCCAGCAAAGTGATTACAATCGGAATGGTGGGGGCTGGACGGCAGGCGGTGCATGCCAATCTCAACAACGGATTTCTGAACATTAAAAAATGCAGAGTTGTGGCGGTTAATGATGTTGACACATGGCGGATGGAAAACTGTGAAGCTGTTGTAAACGAAAACTATGGCAGCTCAAATGCCGTCAAAAAGTATGATGATTACCGGGATCTGATAGCCGACAAGGGCGTTGATGCGATCATGTGCTCCACAACCGACCACTGGCATGTACCGGTGGGCATTACCGCCGCCATGGTCGGCAAGCCCATCTGCATGGAGAAAGCTCTTTCGATCAGTTTCAACCACAGCAAGGCGTTGATCGAGGCGGTCAAGGCGCACAAAGTTGCCAACCGGCTTGACAGTGAATTCCGCTCAATCGATGCCATGGCCAAGGTTGCCCAGGGGGTGCGTAATGGCGTGCTGGGCAAGCTGACCGGTGTGACGGTGGGAGTGCCTAAAGAGTTGAACGGAGCAACCATCGGAGCGCAAAAAACAATGCCGGTGCCCAAGGAATTGAACTATGACATGTGGCTCGGTCCCGCCTTTGAAACACCGTACACGCTGAAACGCGTGCATGACTCAAAAAACATCAGAAGCCGTCCGGGCTGGCTGCGTATCCACGACTACTGCAACGGCATGATCACCAACTGGGGTGCGCATCTCTGGGATATCGCACTCTGGGGGATTGACCGTGAATATGAGATGCCGTTATCGGTGGAAGGCAGCGGAGAGTTCGGCAAAGGGCTGTGGAACACACTCGAACGATTCGAATTAAAGTACACTTACAAGGATGGATTTACAGCCAGCTACAAGATTGACAAACCTTACGTCAGATTCGAGGGAGAAAAGGGCTGGTTGCAGATAATATATCCTAAAAAGACACATGCCAGCGATCCGGCATTAATCAAAGCACTGGATGAGCCCGGGAAGTTTGATTTTTCCGGAACGCTCTCCGACAAGGATGATTTTCTGCGCTCGATCGAGACCGGCAAACCTTCGCTGGAACCGCTTGAGGTCGGTCACAATGTATATGCAATCTGCTACATGGGACTATGCTGTGCAACACTCGGTCGTAAGTTGACCTGGGACAGCGCAGCCGGCCGCTTTGCAGATGACAACGCCGCCAACGCGATGCTGAGCCGTCCGTTCCGTGACAAGTGGATCAACAGGGATGTTGCTGACTGGATGCACAAATTTCAGAGTGTGCCACTGAAATAAAGGAGGATCAATTGAAAACGTTCATATTCGTTTTTCTGTTATTCGTATGCTGCTCTCTGCGCGCTGAACGGGAGTTCTTCGCCTTCGACAACGGAGTTACCTCGATCAAGAGCGTCGAGGAACAGGCCGATCTGTTAAAAAAGCTTGGCTACGACGGCATCTGTACCCGGCCTGCAAACTGCACGGATGAACTGTTGGGCGCTTTTGATCGCCATGGTGTTGCTATCACGGCAAGCTATGTGGTGCTCAAAATCGGCGCGGAGAACGACGGTGTGCCGGAATCGATTATAAGCCATTTCCGGAAATTGAAAGGGCGCAAGACAATCATCTGGCTCTCGTTGAACAACAGGGAGGCGACGATGGAAGCGGCCGTAGAACTGACCCGCAGTGTCTGCGACCGTGCGGCGGAGTGCGATCTTGATGTCGTTTTATATCCGCATGTCGGATGCTTTACCGAGAGAATACCCACCTGCATGCAGATACTGAAGCTGGCGGAGCGGAAGAATCTCGGTTTGAGCTTCACGCTCTGTCATTTTCTGGCACTAAATCCACACCAGGATTTGGAAAACATGCTGAAACGCATGGGTTCGGAACTTAAAGTTGTGCTGATCAACGGCGCCAATGAGCTGACAGTACCCAAGGCCGACTGGAAAGAGTTGATCCAGCCTCTGGGTCAGGGAACACTGGATATCGGGCGGGTTATTCGCTCTCTGAATGAAATCGGATACGACGGACCTGTGGGTCTGCAATGCTACAAAGTGCCCGGCCCTCCGCAAGATCATCTGAAAATGTCGATGGATGCTTGGAAGCGAATTAACCGATGAACAAGAAAAAATCGTTTAAATGGATTGTATGCGTTTTTCTGTTCTTTGCGGTCACGATACTTTATGTTGACCGCCAGTTTCTTTCGGTGTTGGCTCCCGCATTAACCGAGAAATTTGGTTGGAGCGAATCAGACTATTCCAACATCGTCGTTTCCTATCAAGTTGCCTATGCGGCTGGCGTGTTTATTGTGGGCTGGCTGATTGATCGCATAGGAACGCGCTTCGGCTTCGCCCTTTTTATGGCACTCTGGTCGCTGGTCGCCATGGCGCATGGCTGGGCTTCTTCGGTTCTGTCATTTATCGTAGTGCGCTTTGCGCTGGGCATCAGCCAAGCGGGGTGTTTCCCCTGTGCCATAAAAAGTACCGCCGAGTGGTTTCCGAGATCGGAGCGGGCCTTTGCTACTGGCATATTCAATACCGGCTCCATGCTAGGTCCAATCGTCGCACCGCTGGCAATCATCGCGATTTACACGCGAATGGGCTGGATGACGACCTCCCTGCTGCTGGGAATTCCCGGCCTGATCTGGTGCGCCTGGTGGCTGATGCGTTATCAGTTGCCGGATGAACCTGTTGAAGATGCTGCTGTGAGTGCGTTCACGGAAAAGAATCTCTCATTTATTGAGGTTATGCGCTACCGAGCCACCTGGGCATTTTTCTTCGGAAAGCTGTTCAGTGATCCGATCTGGTGGTTTTTTCTGTACTGGCTTCCTAAGTTTCTTGATAAGCAGCACAATGTTGACATCAAACAAATGGGAACCCCTCTGGTCGTTATTTACTCGATTACTATTTTCGGCAGCATCGGCGCCGGGTGGGTGACCCGCTTATTGGTAAGACATGGCCATTCTGTGCGTTCTTCGCGTCGTCTGGTGATGTTTCTCTGCGCCCTTTTGCCGGTGCCTGTTATTATCGCGGCGTTTTCAAGTAATCTGTGGCTGGGCGTTGTTCTGATCGGCATAGCAACGGCGGGCCATGCCGGATGGATGGCGAACCTTTTTTCGCTGGTTTCCGATTCCTTTCCCAAAACGGCTGTGGCATCGGTCACCGGCATTGGAACAATGGCCGGTGCTATCGGCGGAATTTTTATAGCCAAGATTGCCGGCTGGGTTCTGGACGCCACAGGCAGCTACACTGTGCTGTTTGTTATATCCGGATTTTCATATCTACTGGCTTGGAGTATGGTGCAGTTATTCATGCCTAAACCAGCGGAGCCGGAACCAAACTGAGCCACTGTGATATGCAAATAGTTTTTCATTTATTGAACAGTTGTGTGATATACACCGCTGGTTTAGTCAACAACGCTTCGCGTTGCATAGAAGAAAATGAAGTAGTGCAAGCATCTTGCTTGCAGATAGAATTTACATGAAGTTGGAGCTTTTGAAAAAAGCTATTTAGTAGCGTTTAACCGGAATCAAACGCAGGTCATCGAATGAGCATTGTTATAACCACAGAACATCGGGTTATGTTTTCAACGCCGCAGCTTTAGAAAAAAACGCTGAGCGTTTTTGCAGAGAGCAAAAGGAACAGGGAAGAAAAATTACTGAGCGTAGACATGCTCTTTCCTACGCTCCATGCCCTAGGTGCTATGTCGTTTATATAAAGCATAAACGTAGGCTATATATGGTGAATTTATGACTTCACGAGAACGAATTATAACAGTCCTTGCAGGCGGCATGCCCGACCGCGTTCCTGTCGTGCCTTTTATTCAGGAGGAGTTTCTGGCGTGGTATTATCCAGGACGCGAAAGTTACGATCGTGTGGACGACGTTCTGGCGCTGGCCGATGAACTTCCCTTTGATGTGATGTGCAGGCATAACCGTTTCATGACTCCGCATTTCATGCTGCACGACCATGAGAACTGGCAGGTGAAACGGGAGAAACGGCTTGAGAGCGAAATGTGGAACACCCGTATCGAAATCGCTACACCCGACCGTCTACTCTGTCAGGAAATCGCTGTTCCGGATGCTGGAGCGGCGACATCGGGATTGATGCCGACAACCCGCAAACACCTGTTCGAAGAGGATGCCGACATCGAAGCTTTCATCAAGTGGCTGCCGGAGCTGACCTCCGAAGACGCGCAGGTTATCCGCACCGTAAATCGCGATTGGCGTGATAAAACAGGTGATCGAGGTGTCAGTGCCCCCTGGGGATGGGCCGGTGTATTCAACTATGCCGCTGAGTTATGGGGCATCGAAAATCTGATGATGGCACCCTTCATCAACGAGTCACTCTACACCGCTCTTATGACAAAGCTGACCGATGCGATGATCGACTACAACCGCCCTCTGATTGAGGGCGGTGCCGATGCGATCGGGCTGCAGGGTCACATCGCCAACTCCGGTTCGGTCAGCGTCGATTACTTCATGCGACATGTGTTTCCCTACGAAAAGCGCCTGATCGACTCAATGCACGCCGCAGATGCATACACTGTGTACCACAACTGCGGTTATGCAAAGACATTTTATGAAATTTACTGCGATCTGGGCATGACGGTTTGGGAGACAGTCTCCGAGCCGCCCCAAGGAGACAACTCTCTGACCGAAGCGAAAAAGGCAACGAAAGGGAGAATCTGTCTGCTTGGAAACCTTGACCAGATCCGGTTTTTGAAGAGTGCCGTGCCGGAGGAGGTTGAAGCCAGAACGCGGGAGATCATTAATATCGGCAAACCCGGAGGGCATTATCTTTTTTCAGCCTCCGACTTTCTCGAAAAAGGGACGCCGATCGCGAATGTCAAGGCGATGCTGGATACCGCCGCTGATCAAGGTGCTTATTAAGAAGATGCCGCCGCCAACGCCGACAACCACATCGCAGCCAAGCTCACGCGCTTCTGCTACCACGGCATTGGCTGTTGCCTTAGTCGCTTCGCCTTTGAAAACTGATTGTGTTTAACATTGATCCTTCCTTTTCTCGTTTTGCATCGTTATTACTTCGGCGTTACTATAATCCATTTTGTTTTTGTACGTTTCTCAATAACAGTTCTCATAACCTCTTTTAAATCATGATGTAGCAG
>JAGYOL010000131.1 GCA_018399555.1 Kiritimatiellia bacterium
AATTCTTGTTTTTTACGACAGAAACTAAAATTATAGCGACTAAAAGCAAAGGGGAAAATTTTGAACAGGGACGGACGATTTCTGACGGCACTTTTTTTTATTGCACTATCTGTTAACATTGGGGCTCGGGCAGAGGCCTTCGCCGGTTATGATGAAGGTTTCTGCTTGGATACGCTGGCACTGCAAGTGCAGCTGGATCGGCTGAATTTGTCGTGTAACTGTGTGGACGGAGTCTGGGGCAAAAAAACCGCAACGGCACTGATGACCTGGCAGATTTTAAACAGAATGAAGCCTGATGGTGTTCCCACCGGTGAGATATTGGATCAGCTTGGCGGCACTACTAATGTCCTCACGCATTATATCGTAACCGAAGATGATTTAACATCAATCGCGCCGGTGCCGGAACTGTGGGCAGAGAAAGCACGTTGTGAGGTGCTGGGCTATGAGAGTATCCAGGAGATGCTGGCTGAGCGGGGTCACACCTCAATGCGTGCCGTGGAGCGTCTGAATCCCGATCTGCCCTGGCCGAATCCGCCGGTGCAATCGGTTGTAGTGTTGCCGAACTGCCACGTGCGGGAACACCTTGCCGTGGCGGCATCTGTAAGGATTTCTCTTCACAGACGCGAAATAACTGTTTTTGATTATGCTGGCAGACTGATCGCACTTTTTCCCTGTTCAATAGCCAGAAATCGGGCTCAGCGACCGAACGGCGAGATATTTGTCAAAAACGTTGCTGAAAGGCCGACATATCACTATGATCCGAAACTCTTCGACCCGCATACCACAGAAACAACCAGATTGACAATTCCGCCGGGCCCGAACAATCCGGTCGGTCTGGCCTGGATCGGTCTCACGTTGCCGGGGTACGGTATTCACGGCACTCCCGTTCCGGAAAGAATCGGAGAAGCCGCGTCGCACGGCTGCTTCCGTTTGTCCAACTGGAATGCCAAACGACTTATTCAGCTGATTGAAATCGGCACACCGGTGGTAGTCGAGTGATCAGCACGCATTTTGCGAAATTTAAATACCTGATAAGTCGACACGGTGTGTGGATTGTCAAATTTTTCCTGAGTGAACGGAAAGATAAATTTATGCAGACTTGCACAGGGAACTTCGTATCAATTATACTTGAAGAGAGTTGCGCATGAATTGGGTCTTGCGTAAAACGCGGAAAGGCTGGAGATAATGAATCTGACACGTAAACAATTTCTGAATAACGTCGCTGTCGCCGGCATCGGTTTGAGCGCGGTTTCCCGAGGGACAGCTCAGACCTCCGCCAGGAAATATCGAGTGGCGCTGATCGGCTGCGGCTGGTATGGGACCAGCGATCTGCTGCGTTTGATTCAAGTGGCTCAAGTCGAGGTGGTCGGATTATGCGATCCCGACCGCAACCAGATCGCAGTCACCAGCGCGCTGGTCTGCGAACGACAGAAATTGCAGACGCCGCCGCCTTCTTTTACCGATTATCGTGAGATGCTCTCCAAACGCAATTTTGATATCGTGATTATAGGCACGCCGGATCACTGGCATGCGCTGCAGATGACCGCAGCAGTTGAGGCAGGTGCGGATGTCTACGTTCAGAAGCCGATCAGTGTTGATGTGCTCGAGGGTGAGGCAATGGTGGCGGTTGCACGGCGGCATAACCGCGTGGTGCAGGTCGGCACGCAGCGTAAGAGCACCCCGCATCTGATTGATGCCAAGCAGAAAATCGTCGATTCCGGTCTGCTGGGCAGAATCGCACATGTGGATATGTGCTGCTACCATCACATGCGTGCTAACGGGAATCCGCCGGTAAAGCCGGTGCCCGATTTTTTGGATTATGAGATGTGGAGCGGCCCGGCGCCGCTGCGTCCGTATGACGACCTGCCGCACAAGCGCTGGTGGCGCACCTTTATGGAGTATGGTAACGGGATATGCGGCGATATGTGTGTGCACATGTTCGACACTGCACGCTGGATGCTCAATGTCGGCTGGCCGGAGCGTGTCTTTTCTAACGGCGGCATTTTCGTGCAGAAAGAGGGCAAGTCAAACATTGCCGACACCCAGACCGCCACCTTTGACTATGATGATCTGACGATGACCTGGCAGCACCGCACATGGGGTTCAGCACCCGATCCTGATTATCCCTGGGCTCTGGTTCTGCACGGCGAGAAAGGAATGCTCAAAGCCAGTACGATGCGGGCTGATTTCATTCCGCGTGATAAGAAAGCGCAGAAGATACACTTCGATTGCCTGTTTGAACGGGAGAAATATCCTGAAGATGTGAAGGAAAAAGGCATTGAGTTGAACGCCGCACCCGCTACCCGGCGGCATATGCTTGATTTTCTTGCGGCAATCGAAAAACGCAGCCGACCGGTAGCGGATATCGAAGAGGGTCATATTTCAACAGCCAGCTGCATCCTAGCCAATGTGTCGCAGCAGCTCGGTCGCGCTCTGGCGTATGATCCGGTTAAACGTGAGGTGACCGGTGATGCGGAGGCCACGCGCCTGTTACGGCGTCCCTACCGCTCGCCGTGGCGGCATCCGGCGATAAAGCTGTAACCCGATCAATTGCCGTTTTCAGGGTGCAAGGTGTCGAGCGGTAGCAGCTCCGGCTGACTGCCGAGATGCCATTTGCCGACAATTGCGGTGGTATAACCTGCCTTCTTGAGAAACTCAGACACAGTGATCTCTTCGGCAGCAAGGCCGATGTCAAATTCTGGGAAGAGAACACGTCTAACAGGCAGGGCGCGTTTGGAATAACACCCTGTCATCAGTCAGCGCGGCACACGAGGGAGTGCAGACCGGTGCAGTGTAGAATGAGGTTAATTTGCGATCATCTCGGACCATGCGATCCAGATGAAACAGTTTCGTTTTTTCAGAGAGGGCTTTATATTTATTACAGTTTTGATTTTGATTCTGAATGTGACAGACAGTCTGTGATCTGATACTATTTAAAGCCGATATCTCAGGGAAAGATGTTTTTTCAACATTCGGTTCACACCCCGAGCGTGAGGTTCGGGAATGAACGTATAATGACGCTAAATAAAGAAAGGTACAACATTATGACAAGATTGATTATGGCAGGGCTGATCTTTTCAGCGGTGGCAGCAACGGCGGCTGAGCAGTGCTGCGTGGTAAAGGCTCCTGACGAAAGCGGGATGAAGCCGCTTTTCAACGGCAGTGATTTAAGTGGATGGGATGGTGACTCGCGACTATGGAAGGTCACGGACGGGATTCTTCGCGGTGAGACGACCGAGCAGGTCAAAGCGAAACGAAACACCTTTCTGATCTGCGAGCAGGGCAGTTTCAAGGATTTTGAGCTGCGGCTTTCATATCGTCTGAACGCATCCAACAACTCAGGTATTCAGTATCGTTCGACGAGAATCGCAAATGCGGCTAACAACTGGGTGGTGCGTGGCTATCAGCACGAAATCCGCAACGAAGTCAAGTTTCCGAATGTTTCCGGTTTCATTTACTCTGAGGGTGGCGTGACCGGTAAAGGACGCATCTGCCTCTGCGGCGAGAAGGCCGTGCGCGGGGCGGATGATCAGAAAAAGGTCGAGGCGCAGCTGATTGATAATGAAGGCTATAAAAAGCTGTTCAATCTGAACGGATGGAATGATGTTGTCATCATTGCCAAAGGTCCCCATATACAGCACTATCTGAATGGTCAGCTTATTCTGGATTTTACCGACAACAGCCCCAAGGCATTGAAAGAGGGTGTGATTGCCCTGCAACTGCATGCCGGCAAACCGATGTGGGTTGAATATAAGAATATCCGTATCAAGGAGCTGTAGAATGCGCGTGCCGACGCGGATGGCAAGCTCCGCAGTATGCTCAATACACTCTGGTTTGTGTGAGACATGAGATGATCAAATATGGCTGAACTTATTGTAGCTCTGGATGTGGCCTCGCAACGGGAGGTCGAGGAAGCGGTTGAACGGCTGGACGGTGCGGTTGATTTTTATAAAATCGGGCTCGAACTTTTTACGGCCGCCGGGCCTTCGGTTGTGCGGGCGGTCAAGAAGCGGGGAAAGAGGGTTTTTCTCGATCTTAAACTGCACGATATTCCCCGTACGGTTGAACGGACGGTTTTTTCCGGGGCTGATCTCGGGGTTGATCTGATGACCGTTCACGCATCCGGCGGGAGCGCTATGATTGAGGCTGCCGCCGACGCGGCACGGCACTGCGGCGCGGAAGCTCCGAAAATTCTGGCTGTGACGGTGTTGACTTCGCTTGACCAAGCCGACTTGACCGATCTGGGGGTGAATCGTACACCGGTGCAGCAGGTTGAGGCACTTGGCCGGCTGGCACTGGACAACGGCGCGGATGGTATCGTCTGCTCACCGGTTGAGGTTGCGCGAATGCGTGTTCTGCTGGGAGGGCAGGCTTTGCTCTGCACTCCGGGGGTGCGTCCTGCCGGTTCTGATGCGGGCGATCAGAAACGGATTGCCACGCCGTCTGCGGCTGTGCGGGATGGTTCCACTTATCTGGTGGTCGGGCGTCCGGTTATGCAGGCTGCCGACCCCTGTGCGGCGGCACGGGCGATTATCGCGGAAATGACAAGCTGTGCGGAAGCGTGACGGAGAGAAATATGCAAAATGAGATTGACCTGTCTTTTCGTCGCTATCTGCTGCCTCCGATGCATCCGGAGGGCTTGCGGTTTTTTGTGCTGGCTGTGCTGATAACGGCGTTGCTGACCCTGCTCTGGTTTCCTCTGCTTGTGCCCTGTGCGGGGCTGACCATCTGGGTTGCGTTTTTTTTCCGTGACCCTGAAAGAGTGCCGCCTGAGGATGAATCGGCAATTGTGGCACCGGCTGACGGAATTGTCTGCCTGGTAACCGAAAGTGCTCTGCCGCCGGAACTGGGTGGTGGGGAAAAGCTGTGGCGTGTCAGCATTTTTATGAGCGTTTTCAATGTGCATGTGAATCGGATGCCGTTTGACGGCAAAATAATCAGACGACATTATGTCAAAGGAAAGTTCTTCAATGCCTCGCTTGACAAGGCGAGCAACGA
This sequence comes from Kiritimatiellia bacterium, assembly GCA_018399555.1. Classification (GTDB taxonomy): domain Bacteria; phylum Verrucomicrobiota; class Kiritimatiellia; order RFP12; family UBA1067; genus M55B167. Next base: position 4,999 of record JAGYOL010000131.1, read on the forward strand.
CAATGAAAGAATGCTTTATTTGTCCGAGACGACTGATGGCAGGCACATAGGCTTTGTGCAGATAGCCGGGCTGGTGGCGCGCAGGATTGTGTCTTTTGCGGAAGAGGGATGTTATTTGCGGCGTGCTGAAAGGTTCGGCTTGATCCGGTTTGGAAGCAGAGTGGATGTTTATCTGCCAGCGGGAGTTAAACCTTGCGTAAAAGCGGGGCAGATTATGGTGGCTGGCGAAACGGTTCTGGCGACGTGTCAGAAGGTGGCTTCGGAATGAAAAAAATAAACTTCAAACGGGTGATGCGCCGTCCGCGACCTAAGTTGAAACGGATTCCGGTACGTGCCATGATTCCGAATGTAGTGACGTTGCTGGCTGCAGCCAGTGGCATAACCTCGATTCGGTACAGTGCCCAGGGTGAGTGGCGGCTGGCGATCTTCGCGATTTTTATTGCCTGCATGCTGGACGGTCTTGACGGACGGGTGGCACGGATGCTGAATGCATCGTCGCGACTGGGGGCTGAACTGGATTCACTCTCGGATTTTGTCAGTTTCGGCGTAGCCCCGGCTTTGTTTGCATATTTCTGGATTATGGGGCCTTTGGATGAGACGGCTTTCGCATGGCGTTTCAAAGGGATCTTCTGGGCTTTTGCTCTCTTTTACGCACTATGCTGCGGGTTTCGTCTGGCGCGTTTCAATATTATGCCTGATGATCAGTGCCATCTGCCGTACTGGAAATATTTTTTTGTAGGTTTGCCGGCGCCGGGTGCCGCTGGGTTGCTGGTTACCCCGGCCATCTGGCAGATTTATACTGGCTGGGATGTGATTCAGAATCCGCTGGTCGGTTCTCTGATGATGATATTGCTGGGTATTCTGATGGCTTCGCCGTTACCGACATTTTCGGCTAAAGCGGTTCATATCAAAATAGGGTATATGCCCGCCTTCCTGCTGGCGGTAATCTTCACGATCAGTATGCTCATTGCGCAATTCTGGTTGACTTTGGGTGTCATAGGAGTAATCTATCTTTCTACGATTCCAGTGTGTCTGACTGCCTTTCGCAAATTTAAAATGAATTATGAGCAGAGTTCCGGTTCGTTAGAGGGCTGATGCCCCTGTTGATCGCATGGAGAATTTGAAATCAGACCGGCCGGACTGGCCGCAGGCAAAAATTAAGAGGAGAAAAAATGACAGTTTCTGAAGAGCAGCGCAATGCGATTACCACATGGCTGAAGGATGGTGCATCCCTGGCGGATGTGCAGCGCAGGCTGAAGGATGAGTTTGATATTGTGATGACCTATATGGATGTGCGGCTGCTGGTGATCGATATAGGTGCCGAAGTTCAGGATAAGCCGGAACCGGAACCGAAAAAGAAAACGCCGGCACCGGCGACTGAATCCGGTGCGGCAACCGGAGATGAATTGCACACGCAGAGCGGCCAAACCGATGAGGCTGATCCGGGGATGTCTGAGAGCAGCTCGGACCAGATTGGCGGCAAAGTCGCGGTTTCGGTTGATCGCCTGGTGGTGCCGGGGGCTATGGTCAGCGGCAATGTAACCTTTTCGGATGGTGTTAACGCACGCTGGATGATTGACCGTATGGGACGTTTCGGACTTGAACCGGATGTTGACGGATATCAGCCCGTCGATGAAGACATGCAGCAGTTCCAGTTGGAGCTGCGCGAGGAACTGCAGCGGATGGGTTATGCTTGAGACAGTTGCGAATGAAATGAGTTAAAAAAAGGGGTGGCATGCGAATCGGGTTTTTAGGGGCGGGCAAGATGGCCGATGCTGTTATGAAGGGCATTCTGCAGAGCGGTCTGGTTAAGGCGGGTGAGGTTACGGCCTGCGACAAGTCGGCGGAGCGGCGCGATCTGATGCGGCGGGAGTATGCGGTTGAGGTTACGGAAGATGCCGCCAGATTGGTTGAGTCCTGTGATGTCGTGGTGTTGGCGGTCAAACCGCAGGATATGGATGAGCTGCTGTCATCGCTCAAGGGCGGATTTGCCGCCCGGCATCTGCTGATATCGATTGCCGCAGGGCGCAAGCTTGATTTTCTGCGGCGGATATGCGGTGATGCTCCGCGGCTGGTGCGTGTGATGCCCAATCTGGCTCTGATGGCCGGCGAGGGAATGAGCGTTTTCTGCCTTGCCGATCCAGAGCAGGAAGAAGACCGCCGACTTACCGCACGGATTTTCGGCAGTGCCGGCGCAGTGCTGGAAATGAGTGAAGATCATTTTGATGCGGTCACGGCTCTGAGTGGTTCCGGTCCGGCATTTGTGGCCTATCTGCTTAAAGCACTGGTTGACGGTGCTGTGGAACAGGGGATTGCAGTCCCGGAAGCCCGCCTGCTGGCGGAACAGACCATGATTGGAACGGCGGTTTATCTGCAGGAGTCAGGTTGCGATATCGACGGTTTTATCCAGACCGTATGCTCGCCCGGAGGAACAACTGAGGCCGGAATGCGGGTGCT
>JAGYOL010000132.1 GCA_018399555.1 Kiritimatiellia bacterium
CACCGCTCATCCGCCGTTATCTCTTTTGCGGAGTGATCAGCACACACAGGTTGAGTTCGCCATTCTTCGGGGCCTCCGATTCAAAACAAATCAACTTGTAGCGGCGATTCTGTGAATCCCAGCTGTTGCGCGGTTGTGAGGCGTCAACAATACGCCATTGCCGGGGAGGTTCGTGCTGAATACTCAGTGTGATCGAGTGCCCCTTCTCTACGAGTCTGACCGAGGCACTGCCGGTCAGTTCCGGATCAGCCCTGGTCATCATCTGCCAGCGAACTTTGGCGCCCGGTTTGAGTCCCTTGAGAGTGTCGCTGATCTGCAGAGCACCCGAGTCGAGCAGCTGCCCGCAACGCTCGACACAAGCGGCCTGACCTTTATAAACACCACTGAGATCAAGTACAGTTTCAGGCAGCGGCGCGGTTTTGAATGATTTGAGGATTGCACGACCCTTCGCGACCTGTAGCTGCTCATCGATGACCAGGGTGTTGTGGCTCAGGTTGTTGAGACGGAATATTTTCCAACGGTCGCCGTCCTGTCTGCTGCTCCACAGATTCATACCTAGCGATTCGATTTTGTGGTAGTTCTCCGCTCCTATGTCGTGTGCCCAGCGAACGCCGGCGTAATCAAGAACAAATGAACCGGCATCCATGTGTCCGTGCGGATCGGAGGGAGAGCCGCCTTTGAAACCGACAAAAAGAGCCTTGGCATTGTCCCAGGATGTGCGGTGCACAGTAATGACTTGGGCACTCTCCGACGACCAGTGCAGCGGAGTCCGGCTAGGTGTCTGGTTGCCGGGCGGTTCCTGCATCCAGAGCAGAGTGAGAGGGAAGAGGCGGTTGCCGTATCTGCCGGGAGAGAGTTTTTTTGCGCAATATTTTTTTAAGGCGGCCACTTCAAAGTATTGCAGGATGTCAACTCTTTTGTAGTGACGGGCGAACCACCACATGGCGGGATCGGTTGAGCGTCCGCTGCCGCCGTCCGCATAATTAAAGGTCGCTCCGGAGGGGCCGGTGACGATATCAAGATATTCGACGGTCTCGTTGAAGCCGGGCAGGTCACTTAAACCGAAATCAGTTCCCAGCCGGCTGAAGAGCATATCAAGAGCTAGCACATTAAAACCGGTGCCGTAGCTCCAGTAGCCCGGTCCTTCGGGATAGGCACCGTTTGGGTTGTAGACCGCCATTGAGATCGGCAGATGGGTGATGGCGCGATGGATGATGAAAGCGGAAATTTTCGGGTTGCGCTCCAGAGTGGCGAAGGCACCGGCCATTAGACCGGCGTGACATACCTGTCCCCAGTTGTTTTTAGCTTTAATCCACCAGCCGGTTGATTCCATTGAGTTTCTGAGACCTTTTTCCAGGATGGCCGTGTATATCTTTTCACGCGCATCAGGATCGAGTTCATGATAGAGCCAGTCATAGCCGATGGCCAGTGCCAGGGTCATTTCAGCGACGTCCAGATAATGGGAGGGATTCCAGTCCGGAAAATCAGCGGCAGCGAGTAATTCACTCTGACAGCGTTCAAGATATTTTCGTTCGCCGGTCAGGCGGAAAGCCATGCTCAGCGTGGTGGCGCGGAACAGAACTGCGCGGCAGACTCCCAGCAGGCGACGTCCCTCTTTAACATAGGAGCATGGTTTCTGCGGTAGAAGCACTTCGCTGTCTTTGATGACTTTTTCAAACGCCGGCTTGCCGTAAGCATGCTTGATTGCACTGTCGCGCACACGTTGAAAATCCTGTATCGTGCCGAAAAGTGAGGGGTGCCCGGTTTTGATGTTCACTACGCGATTGGACAGCGCGGGCAGGGTGAGTGAGTGTACCTGAATTGTTTTGCCATGTGCCGCAAGTAAGCCGCCCAGTGAAAGAGTGAGAATGACTGCATAGCCTGTCTCGCATGTGCGGCAGGTGTTGTTTTTAGAGGAGAAAAGGGTTGTAAAAATTTTCATTGCAAGCTCTTACTGTTAATGTGTCTGAGTTTCAGAGGTGTGATCGAAACGGGCGGTTTCGCAGGGCATGCGGCGTGACAGCAGACCCTGCAAAAAGCGGACTCCGTAAACCATGTGTGTAGCCACGACACCAAGCCAGGTTATCAACCACATGCCGGGACGCAGAGAGAATGAAGATACAAAGGTGACCAGCAGATAGAGTGCAGTGATGCCAGCGTAGAGATGTCGGAGCGGACGCAGCAGGATGGCGAACGGCACTCCCAGCACGAGGCCGATGACCAGCAGTGAGGGAATCAGATAACTGATTTTAAATGAGGTTTCCGGGAAACGCTTGGCGAAGTGACCGCGGTGCAGCGCATAGCGTGCAATCTGCCGCAGGTGAGGTAGAAAAAGCGGTCGACGGTGGTGATATACAACCGCCCAGGGATCATACACAATACGTTTGTTCTCTTTAATCACAATATCCGAACAGAGAATCGTATCCTCTCCCGGCCAGAAGTCCGTGCGATAACCCCCGATTTTTTCGAGTAACGTTCTGCGTACCAGCAGGTTGCAGCTCGGATAGTCGTCAACGCTGCTGCGGACCCGGTCGCCAACGTAGCGATAACGGAAATTACCCGAGACATAGCGGTTGGCATACACACGTCCGCCGGCCTGAGCCATGAATGGATCATGCGGGGGTGTCTCGCCTGGACCGCCCACACCGCCGACGTCGTCAAAGGCGAAATATTTGACTGCATGTCTCAGCCAGTTCGGAACAGGATAGGCATCATCATCCAGAAAAGCGACTATTTCACCTCGGGCTGCCCGGATGCCGCTGTTCCGTTTCTCGGCGGGTCGGGTTTTGCCGGTCGGTATAACGCGCAGTTCCAGCGAGGTGTCTAGCGCAATCTTCTCGTCCGGCAACACGATGACTTCAAAAAGGGTGTAGCTCTGTTTTTCCAGGGCGGCGAGGCATTCGGTAAGATAGTTGGAGGCGGTCGGGCAGGCAATGACGACAGAAACCAGCGGCTGATGAGTCAGGGCGGGGGGCACTTCGACACTTCGGTAGTATTTGAGTATGCGGGTACGGTAGAAGATGGCCATGGTGTCGATGGCTACCTGTTTTACATTTTTCCAGCTCAAACAGCCGATCTTGTTTCCGAACTGCATCAGTACAGGTGCCTCCGCGACCTTGAAGCCGCGGGTATGTGCGATGGACAGCACCTCCAGATCAAAGGCGAATGCTTTGACCAGCATGCGGTCAAACGACCACTGAAGCGCTTCACGGGTGAATAATTTCATGCCGGTCTGTGTGTCGGAAACCGGCAGTCCGAGCAGCAGGAAGACAGCGGTGTAATATAGCATGGAGACCAGACGCCGCTGCCAAGGATAGTCGATCACCGAGTCGGGATGCCGTTTGGAGCCGATCACGATAGACGCATTTTGAGCGTGCATTATATCGAAAAAGGTCGAGATCCGTTCGGGTGAGAGATCCAGATCGGCGTCCAGCAGCAGAATGTGCGAACCTTTCGATGCGGCAAAGCCGCGTTTCAGAGCGTTGCCCTTGCCGCTGTTGATTTTCACGGTGACCGGACGTATTTTTTTCGTATCCTGTTCGGCAGCGCGTGCGATCGCCGCTCCGGTATTGTCATGACTGCCGTCATTCACCACCAGAATTTCAAAAGGTATCTGCCCGTTCAGCAGCGAGTAAACCTGTTCGACGTTGCGTTCGATCACACTCTCCAATGCGAAAGCCGGCATGATGACACTAAGGCAGCCGTTGTCGCCCAGACACTTACGCGCTGATTCCCACAACAAAGCCGCTGAATGATCTTTCATCACAGATTTAAACCTCCGCTCAGCTCTTCAAACAAGGGTCGATATTATCGCAAAACCGATTGAAAATTTTTTCATTGGACGGATAAGAGCTCTTTTATCCACTCGGAATTTGTTGTACTATGATAAACAAGGCTTTTGGGGAAACCAACATTAAAATGCGCTGTTCGGGTGAGATTGTTTCAACCCTGCGCTCGGCGGTGACGGATTTATCCCTTTAAAAGAGAGAGAATTTGAGGAATAATCGATGCGTTCATTAATTTTCGGGCTGTGTATGGCGGCGTGTTTCTTCCCGGCGGGTTGCACTAAAAACGATCTTGCGGAACATGAGCAAAGACAGCGGGGAAGCGCCCTGTTCCGGCAGGCGATCAACGCTGAGGAAAGAGGCGATATCAACGGCGCCATCGAGCTTTACAAACAGGTTATGATCGATGAGCCCAAGGCTTATTCCGCACATTTTATGCTTGCAACTCTGCTGCATGATCACGCTGAAGATTACATAGGTGCGATTTATCATTATCGGCGCTACCTTGAGCTTGAGCCTGAATCCGAGAAGAAAAGACTGGCGCAGGAGCGGATAAATATCGCACAACACCTGCTGGCACCGAAACTGGTGCGAATGGTCGAAGATACTTCACCCTCGTTGCAACAGGCTCATCTGCTCAAAGAGGCCGCGCGATTGAACGGTATTATAACCCGTCTGGAGGGCGAGAAAGCGGATTTGGCCGAACAGATTAACAAGGACCAGGTGCTGCTGCGACAGCTGGCTGCGGAGAATACTCAGCTGCGCAAGATCGTCGGTAAAATGCGCAGTTCGGAGGTTTTAGAGGGCGGCGGAACCGGGGTGACCGACGAGATCGGCGCAATGGAACGTCCACAGAGTGCCAAATCAGAGGGTTTAAGCGGGGCTGAGATCGAAGCTTTGCGCAGAGAGGCGGCCGCCTCCAAGGTGGAATCCGAGTCCGAGAAGGTTGAACGGGAGGTAGTGAATGTGCCCTCCGTCAAATCGGTGTTGGAAAAGGTTCAAAGCAGACTTACCGGCGAAAAGCAGGAACAGAGGCGTGAAGAAAAGGAGAAAGAAACGGAGATGGACCGCGAAACGCGAGCTGCCGCCAAAGAGGGTGACCTTTCCGATTTCTCTCTTTTTAAGTTGCCGGGTAAAGAAAAACAGGAGCGGGAAAAACGTGAAAAACAGATTTATGTCGTGCAACCCGGCGATACCCTTATGCGGATCGCCGACCGTTTCTACGGCGATAACACCAAGTGGAAAAAAATCCGGGAAGCCAACCGTGGGCAGATCGGTCCGGATGGCAGAATCAGAGCCGGGCAGAATATAGTGATTCCCTGATAGATGGTCATATTATGGTTAACGGCAAACAGAAAAAAAAAAGGCGGTTCAACCGCACAAGTGCAGCCAATGTTTTTGTCAACGGCGCGACAGAAAAGGGCAAAATGTCCTGGAAACTGGATGTGGGCGGCAACGTTGACTTCAAATCAGGGCGGGTCGAGAGTGCTTTTTTCTTCAAACGGCGTAGGCGACAGAATCCAGGCGCACGCCAGCGCCTGTTTCATTATATTTCCGCTGGCGGAATGGGGCAGTTGCGGCGCACAACCATTGATGATCTGATTGAATACAGACGCCGGCGCTTTTTTGTTTTGCTGGGAGCACTGGCGCTTTTCTGGTTGGTTTTTTACATCCTGCCAAGTGTGTAGGATCAACTCAATTGAGAATGGAGATTGAATTGTGAAATTCAGCTGTTTTAATGCAAACTTTAAAAACGTTTGCCCCGCAGGCGGGTTCGATCTTAGGTTATCGGCCGGCAATGGGGTAAAGGCAGGGTTAATGCTGGCTGTGACCTTGCTGGCTGCGGGGTGTTCTTCGCCGCTTTTCGAAGATACGATCTTTGATCAACGTGAGTATCGTCGCACAGGGGGGGCGCATCAGGAGCTGGCCAGAATCAAAACCAGTTACGAGATGACCAGCCTGGAGTGCCAGCGCCTGGCCGAGCAGATCAAAGCGCTGGATCAGAATCAGCAGCTGATCGACAACCGCCTGCGCAATATCGAAACGAAGCTGGGTGGTGCTTCGAAAGTCGATAATGATGTGGCGGCTTTGCGTAACGATCTGGAACAGGCACGCCGTGAAAGGGAGCACCTGCGCAAAGAGATAACCGATGATCTTGCCGCCCGGATCGAAACAATCGCCCAGCGTCAGCAGAAGGCGATCAACGACGTCAGCCGTCAGGCGCGCCAAGCCGCCGCTGGCACCGCTGCATCCGGCGTAGGTGGAACCCGCGCTGTTTCAGGTTCCGGCTACGAACACAAAGTCGAACGTGGCCAGACGCTCTCTGAAATTGCACGCGGCTATAACACAACCATAGATAAAATTATTAAAGCAAATAATATCAAAAACCCCTCTGCAATCCGGGCCGGACAAATTCTGTTTATTCCGGATTAAGCGGCATACAATTGATTGTCTTTTGTGGTAGGAGTTGAGATTATACAGATCGGCAGGTGTAGGCCAAATGTCATTTCCGAATATCAGATTACGTAGATTGCGGCGCACCGCTGAATTGCGGCGCATGTTCGACATTGCCCCACCGTCACCATCCAAATTCGTCTGGCCGGTTTTCGTGGTTGAGGGTTCCGGGCGCTGTGAGCCGATCGACGCGATGCCCGGTCAGTTCAGATACTCGATAGATACCCTGCTGAAAGCGGTCGAGAAGGTTGCCGAGCAGGGAATCGGAGGCATTCTGCTTTTCGGACAGAGCGAGGGGCGGAAAGATTCCGGCGGCAGTGGGGCCTGGGATGATGCGGGGGTTGTGCAGAGGGTGATTGCCGCACTCAAGCGTGAATTCCCGGGATTGATTGTGATGAGCGATGTCTGTCTCTGTGCCTATACCGACCATGGTCATTGCGGCCCGTTATCGCCGGATGGCGGAGTGGATAACGATGCTGCAATTGAACTGCTTGCACGCGTGGCGGTGTCACATGCCGGGGCCGGAGCTGATGTTGTGGCACCCAGCGCAATGATGGACGGACAGGTGCTGGCGATTCGTGACGCATTGGCGGATCATGATTTTAAGGATACGCTGTTGATGTCGTATTCCACCAAGTTCGTATCTTCCATGTACGGCCCGTTTCGCGATGCCGAAAATTCTGCGCCATCTGCAGGCGACCGCCGAGGATATCAGGCGTCTTATGCCAATCTGAGAGTTGCGCTGCGTGAATCCGAACTTGATGAAGAAGAGGGAGCCGATATTCTTATGGTCAAACCGGCACTTTTCTATCTTGATGTGCTGGCGCGTTTACGTGAATCAACCGATTTGCCGCTTGCGGCATACAATGTCAGCGGTGAATACAGCATGCTGCATGCTACGGCAGAGCGGGGCTGGGGCGATTTATATGCTATGGCGCATGAGAGTCTGATGGCGCTTGAAAGAGCGGGAGCCGACCTGTTTTTAAGTTACTGGGCTCCGTTTTATAAAGAAATTTTCAGCAACCGCTAGATTTAGGGGTTAGAGAGGGGGGAAGTTCTAAAGTTCTAACCCAGCGTAGCCGGAACCAAGCGGGGTCGTAGTT
>JAGYOL010000133.1 GCA_018399555.1 Kiritimatiellia bacterium
CGAAAAGCCGGAGACCGAGAAGGTTGAGGCTGAAAAGCCGGAAGCTGAAAAACCCAAGGCTGAAAAGCCCAAAGCTGAGAAGCCCAAGGCTGAGAAGGTTGAAGCTGAAAAACCCAAGGCTGAAAAGACTGAAGTTGCGAAGCCCAAGGCTGAGAAGGTTGTGGCTGAAAAACCCAAGGCTGAAAAGACTGAAGTTGCGAAGCCCAAGGCTGAGAAGGTTGTGGCTGAAGATGCAAAGCTGAAGCAAGCAAAAGCTGAAAAGCCGGAAGCTGAAACGGACAAAGTGGAATCAGCCGGAGCCAAAACCGGAAAGAAGTCAGAAAAATCCGAGATCGAGACCGAACAGCCCGTCGAGGATGCAGCTAAAGCTGAGAAATCTGCCGAATAAGATCGATCCGGTTCCACCCTGTGCCGGTGGTCACTTGCACTGACCGGCACTTTCAATTAACTTACAGATAACTTTTATCACAACTATTGCAGGAGAGCAACAATGGCCGAAATTACCGTAGCAATGATCAACGACCTTCGCAAGCAGACCAGCGCCGGAATGATGGACTGCAAAAAAGCACTCAATGAAACCGGTGGCGATTTTGACGCCGCCATCAAAATCTTGCGTGAGAAGGGTGCTGTCATTCAGCAGAAACGCGCCGATAAAGAGTCCAAACAAGGCATCATCAACGCGGTAGCCAGTGATGATGGAAGAACTCTCGCGATGGCAGAGGTCAACACCGAAACCGATTTCGTTGCCAAAACGGACAACTTCAAGAATTTTGCACTCGACGTCACTCGTCGCGTTCTGGCTGATGGTGAAGATATCAACGACAAAATGGTCGAAGAGCTGAAAACCATTGTTTCGCAGACAGGTGAAAATGTTAAGATCAGGCGTGCTGCACGCATGATGCTGGAAGGTAACGGAAAGATTGAATCCTACATTCACATGGGTGGAAAAGTCGGTGTTCTGGTTGAAGTGAACTGTGGGAAAGCTGAAACTGAGAGTAACGGCAAGTTTGAGCAGCTTGTGCATGATTTAACCCTGCAGATTGCTGCAGCCGCGCCGGCATATCTGAATTCAGATGAAGTTCCGGAGAAGGTGATTGAAGCGGAAAAAGATATTTACCGCAATCAGCTGAAGGCAGAAAACAAACCGGAGAATATCATGGATAATATTCTGAAGGGGAAAATCAAAAAGTTTTTCTCCGAGGTTTGTCTGGTTGATCAGCCCTTTGTCAAAGAGCCGAAGGTCTCAATCACTGATATCCTCAAAGCATGCGAGAAAGAGTGTGATGACACCATCGCCATCAAACGCTTTGTGCGCTTTCAGCTAGGTGCCTGATTTCCTGATCACGATAAAAAACATCTCTCCGGCACGTACCGGGGTTGATAGTGAAATTTCCTGTAAAGTGCTCCGCTTGTAATTTTTCAGCGGGTATTTTGCGCCGTTATGTGGTTGCCAGCGTTCTATGCCCGCACACTGGTCAACCCGGAACTGCAGATCGAGCATTCCTTCCGCATCGCTTTCGTTGCGGATCAGGAAGTACTCACGATCAAGATCACGACGGTGGAGGTAGCTTACATCAAGTTGTTCCTCTGTGGAGTACCATGTAAGCACGGCGGGCAGTACGCTGATCTTTGACGGCGGAATCACCCGTATTTTCGCCTCTTTCAACCGTTCAACCAAACCGGAGTATCTGCCGAGTTTATCAAGGTCAGCTATCAGAGTGGAGCCGCCGCGTCCCGAGGAAAAAATTATTTTACCTGCGGCAGTTTCGGCATTCAGCAGCATGCGGGGTGTAATGCAGTCAAAACTCAGCAAGCGCACCCTCTCATCGCCGCAATGTTCAGTACAGCACAGCACACCATGAACAGGTTCGCTGTTGTTTATGACTGCGCAGCAGCGGTTGACAAACTCTACCAGACGATCTGTGGACTCGCTGAGTCCAGCGGAAAACAACTGGTTGTCATTATCGCAGAATAAAATCTGCGTAGCCCCGTCCATCAAAAGATTTTTTATAATTTCATCCGCATCGGGAGAGATGGGGTTGACACATCCCACAATTCTCAAACGCTCCATTAAGCGTGCTGCTCCGGCCGCACGCCGATTGATTATGCGATGCTTCAAACTGGTTGAACCATTCAGAATCGGAACCTGAATGAAGCAGACTGCTTCTTCAGGTGGCAGCGGCAGACGCTCAATCACGACCGACGCTTCAAGTCCGGCCTCTTTTACCAGCGGGCAGACATTCATACAGAATCTTTCTCGCCAAAGTTTTTCCAAACCACGCGAAAAACGTCGTTCAAATGAAGATGTGCTCTCTGAATCCTCGAAATCGCACTCACATATCTGCGGCAGGGCACGGATATAATCAAAACTCATATTCTGATGGTACCAGCGCGGAAGATCATCTGACCAAACCAACCGGATATCTTTCGCCAACGGAAAATTTACACATTGGAAAACCCTGCCGTAGCAACCGTGCATACTTCGCTGGGCGTTGAGCAGAAATGTGTTGATCGCAGGCACCAGAGCTGCCGTGTCCAGATAATCAACTGTCAGAGGGTCAACCGGAACTTCATAAAACTGATACTCGCGCCACCTGCCCGACTGCGGCAAACTCTCTTTTCCGGCAACAACCATAGCGCGGGTACTCATCACCGTGTTGCTCTCAGAGGGCAAAGGCATATAAATTCCGGCAATGCGTTCCGCGCGACCGCTATAAACCATCTTGCGGGTACCGCCGTCAAAACCGACTTCGCTGACATCACATTTTATTTCACGCAGCGCAGGGGTGCTGGCCGTCTGCGGAAAAAACCGGCAGTCAAGTCGCATATCATTATCGCGGCAGTGCTCAGCCACCTGAAAAACGCTATTCCAGGAGTTACTACCGGGAGATATGCCCGTCAGCATAACACTCCTGAAACCGGCATTTCGGATTTCTGCAATAATCGTGCTGATATTGCTATCAGTGTCGGCAGCGGCAAGCCGGGCAAAGTCGAGCTGCAACGCAGGCGAATGAGGACCTGCTCGGGCACTTGTAAAAAGTTCGACAGGCTGTTCAGCCGCAGAAGAAAATGCGACAGGCAGACAGGCCAGAAAGAGTATGCCGAGCACCACCCTTGCACACAAGAGCGGTGGCGGAACTTTGCTTATCTTTAAATTGCCGGTAGTCATATCTATAACGGATATATCCGCCTCTGTGACCCGAAAATCCAGGCAGCGACTACGTTCTGACATCCAGATGCCTGCGTCCGAAAAAGACTCTTCGCAGAGCCAGCCGGAAAACATCCAGAAGCATTTTGCCGCCGCTCGAAAAAACACGCACTGTTGAGTGACCGCTGTAATCCCAGTGAACCGGTATTTCAACAACCCGCATGTCGGAAGCCTTTGCTCGAGCAATCAGTTCCACATCAAACGCGAACGCGCGAATTCTCATTTTTTCAAAAATCGGCTTAGCCGCCTCCGCTTTGAACAACTTGAATCCGCATTGCGTATCACGAATGCCGTGCACGCCTGAAATGCGCACCAGAAGATTGAACACGCGACTCAGAAGACGTCTGAGCAGTGGCGGATCAGCACCTATTTCCGCACCGGCCACAGCGCGGGAACCGCAGGCTATATCGGCACCTGCAGCAATGCCTTTAAGTAATTTGCTGTAATCGCGCAGTGGTGTCGATAAATCAGTGTCGGTCATCAGAATCAGTTGGCCTTGAGCTGCAAGCACCCCTGTTTTGACGGCGAACCCCTTGCCCTGATTGAATGCGTAAGAAATTAATCTGAAGGGCAGCTCTGGATGCCGCTGCAGATAATCTTCGATTATCAGGGCACTCTCATCAGGTGAGCCGTCCACCACTAATACAGCCTCTGCCGAACCATCAAAACCCTTAATGAATCGCGCGACTTCATCCATTGTTTTTTCAACCCGGCATGCCTCTTTATACACCGGCAGAACTATGGAAAGATCATACATGATTACGCAAACCGGTTTTCGACAATGATCTCTTCCCATCCCAATTGTCCGGAGCACAGCCAGGCCGGTTTAGCCGCCTTGCCGATTGCGACGAACATCGCCACAACGTGATCGTCCGGCAGGTTGATACGTTCGCGACTTTATCAAAGTCAAAGCCGTCCATCGGACAGGAATCAAAATGTTTGACGGCTCGTCTATCCTGAATTGCCTGTTTAGTATCCATATCGATCAAACCTCCATATTCTGCGGTGGCGGTATTGTATCCTGTAATGTAAATCCTTGTGAACCCCGCCTTTTGGTTTCATTCTCTCAACTCCTGTCGCAAAAAACAAGAAAGTTAAGCGGCCATTTCGCATCGGATTTTCTGATTGATTAGAGCCGTGTCAGTCGATACAATTTATCCGTATGCAAAAAGTGTTTGATTATCCGGAGTACAGACAACTATGAAGCCTCTTTTTATTGTGCTTTCGGCACCGTCAGGTGCTGGCAAAACAACTTTGTGCGACCTTCTGCTGCAAAGTTATCCCGAGCTGTGTTACTCGGTTTCATGCACTACCCGCCAACCGCGTTTCAACGAGGAAGATGGGATCGACTACCATTTTCTGCCGGTTGAAACCTTCAATCGAATGATTGAAGAAGACCGTTTTCTGGAGCATGCTGAAGTGCATGGCAACCAATACGGCACACTCAAGGATCCGGTTTATGATGTTCTGCGCCACAATCAGTGTATGCTGCTTGATATTGATGTCGAAGGTGCGGCGCAAATCCGGCGGAAGATCGAAATGCTGTCGGCGGATGACCCGTTGAAACTTGGTTTTATCGACATTTTCATCGCGCCGCCTTCACGTGAAGAGCTTAAAAACCGCCTTGAACAGCGTGCGACCGACTCGCCGGAGGTAATTGAACGGCGTTTAAACAACGCTTTTGTGGAGATGGAAAGACAGTATGAGTACCGCTATCAAGTGGTGAACGATGATTTAAAAACCACCTTTCGCAAACTTTGCGACATCATCAATGTCAAAGCCGAGTTGATTTGAGATTACAATCGGCAGCAGACGGGAAAAATCTTATGAAATCACGAAAAACAACTCTTCTGCTCGGTGTGACCGGTTCCATCGCCGCCTACAAAGCCTGTGAGCTGGTGCGGCTGTTTGTCAAGAGCGGTGCGTTTGATATCCGCGTACTGATGACCTCTTCAGCCACAAAATTTGTGACACCGTTGACATTTCAGACTCTTTCACGCAATCCGGTCGCATGGGATCTTTTCAGTGAACCGCAGGAATGGAGCCCCGGTCATATTTCGCTGGCTGAGCAGGCCCTGCTCTTTATCATTGCTCCCTGCACAGCTAACGTCATAGCTAAACTCACCCATGGAATCGCCGATGACATGCTCTCCGCCACCGCTCTGGCCTGCCGCGCTCCGCTGCTGCTTGCACCGGCCATGAACAGCGGCATGTGGGACAATCCGGTTACCCGGGAAAACGTGAAGCTGCTGAAAACACGCGGAGTTAATTTTGTTGAGCCGGAGTACGGCGACCTTGCCTGCGGCAGTGATGGACGCGGGCGCATGGCTGATCCGCAATCTGTGTTTACAAGTGCTCTTGCAATCCTGGAGAAATCTTATGAGCAATCCTAAACTGCACAAGTGGGAAAAACCGCTTTATGAGATTCTGCGCGGAGTTGATGCCGCTCTGGAAAGTGAATTCGGCAACATACTCCCCAAACATCCGTCGCGTCCGCCGCATGGTGCCACTGCCAACCCTCAGAATGACGGCCTCTTCCGTGTGACTGCAAATTTCACGGCCGGTTACGGGTCACAGCACGGCAAAGGATACACGATCGACATAGATTTCGTAACCCTGCGGGATGTTGATCAGGCGCACAGAGAGAGTGTTGAAAGCAGGGCACTGCAGCTGATTCGGGAGGGTCTGGTAAAAAAAATTCCGGGGCGCAATCTCAAAATTGAACGGGATAACAGAGGCTGGAAAATCGTCGGGGATCTTGCGCTGGATTAGCAGGGCAGCTCAGCTATTCTCGCCCGTGCCCGTAACACTCCGCACGACAGGGTGGAGTTGCTTCCCGGAAGCAATCGATAGAGGTCATCCCGTCTTATGGCGGAGGATGGAGTTTTTCCCGCAAAGGCACCCCGAGATGTGAAACTGTCGGGACAAAAATGGTTGACTGAAATTTATGAACCCGGAGATTACAGAGACACTGCCGCAGACACTGGGTTTGGGCACCATCCTGCATATCCTGAGTGTGCTGGCACTTGTTGTGCATATCCTGCGGCGTCCAGGTGACTCCCGCACATCACTTCTCTGGATACTCTTCGCATCGGTCTTCCCTCTCTTCGGCGTCAGTGCCTACGTTCTCTTCGGCATCAACACCGCCAGTCACAAGGGCTGGGAAAAACATCACTCGGACATCCGCTTCAACAACATTCTGTATAACTTTCGGGCACCTGCGCAGGCTACGGACAAGCACCGCCGCCACGATTCTTCTTCAGCAATCCCGCCGGAGGCCGAACATCTGCACACACTCAACAGAATGTTTGATCAAACAGCCCATCCACATCCACTGCTGGACGGCAACAGCGTGGAGTTGCTTAATAACGCTGAAATGGCACTGGAGACAATGTTCACCGCCATCGCAAACGCCCGCAGACACATCAATCTGAGCACCTACATACTGCACGACGACCGCATCGGACGACGGCTGATGATCGCCCTCAAGGATTGCGCAGAGCGGGGAATCAAAGTTCGGATTATGTATGACGCCTTCGGTTCGGCTGTCAGCAGCCTGCGCCTCTTCTTTTTGCGCTACCGTAACATTCCCAACCTCAAACTCATCGGTTTTTCGCAGGTTAATTTTTTGAAACGCAGTTTTCAGCTCAACAACCGCAACCACCGCAAACTGTTGATTATTGACAGCCGGATTGCATTCACTGGCGGCGTCAATTTTCATGATGTCTATCTTGCGAAAGGTTCCAAAGCCGGCACGTTAGATTATCACTTCACCATTAGCGGACCTACTGTGCTGGAACTCCAGCATACATTTTTACGTGACTGGTATTATATGACCGGCGAGGACCCCTCTGAGTTGCTCTGCGACGATTACTTTCCTGTACCGGAAATCTGCGGTGAGAGTGCCATACGACTGATAAACAGCGGTCCGACACAGGATGAAAAGGCTCTTGCACTGGACACTCTGGTGGCGTCAGTGAACCTGGCGCAGAAACAGGTTATTATTTTAACCCCCTACTTTGTACCGCCGAACTCGCTGATTCTGGCCCTGCGTCTCGCCGCCCTGCGCGGCGTGGATATCCGTATTCTGGTGCCACAGGAAAACAATCATCCAACC
>JAGYOL010000134.1 GCA_018399555.1 Kiritimatiellia bacterium
TCGCTACATCATGATTTAAAAGAGGTTATGAGAACTGTTATTGAAAAACGTGCATAAAAAACACGAATATGACGGATAGTAGTACGAAATATAAATAATTTACTAATAACGATTTATAACAGAACTGGGACGGAAAAACATAATATTTTTGTTTTTGAAATCCACACTGCAGCCATTTTTAGTATGTTGTCTTTTGGTGAGACGATATGGTTTAATATGTCACATGCGAAAAACTCTGCTTTTTCTGACGATGTTGACCTGCAACCGATTGAATGCCGGGATATTCTCACAGCCCGAGGGTATGAACTTCCGCGATATGGTGCGGGTTGATGACGTACGGCTGCTGATTGATGAATGCTGGGTGGATGCCGACGGCGTGCGGCATGTGCGTCAGGAAATTTTCAGTGAGCTGCACAACCTTATTCAGCGGGCCGACCAATTTCTGGTACTGGATATGTTTCTGATCAACAATTTCGGGTATCAACCCGGAGAAGGTTATTATCCTTTGAGCGACGAGTTTACGCAGTGGCTGGTGGAAAAGCGCCGCGTACGTCCGGATGTCGAAATAATCCTGATTACCGATCCGATCAATACGGTTTACGGCTCTGTCAGATCGCCGCATTTCGAGGCGCTGCGCCGTGCCGGTGTGACCGTAGTGCTGACCGACCTTAACAAATTGCCGGATAGCAATCCTCTCTATTCAATTCCCTGGCGGCTGAGTTTCGGTCTGCTGGGCGTAGCTCCCGGTTCTCTGCTTCCCAATCCGCTGGGAGAGGGTCGCGTCTCCGTACGCAGTTTTCTGAAACTGCTGAATATGAAGGCCAATCATCGTAAAACAGCACTCTCTGAAAAAGAGCTGATGATGATGAGTGCCAATCCGCATAGCGGCAGCAGTGCACATTGGAACAGTGCCCTGCATGTACGCGGTGGCGGTATGGCGATGCTCTACGAATCGGAGAGGGCTGTGCTGCGGTTTTCAGGCATGTGCAACACTCCTGATTTTGATTTCAACGAGCAGGTAGGCGCAAGATTTAAGGTTGAGATTCTGACCGAAGGGCGCATCAGAGAACGGGTGGTGGAATTGCTGGACACGCTGGAGTGCGGCGGACGAGTGGATTTGTCGCTCTTCTATTTCTCCGATGTCGATATTTTCGCGGCTCTGCTCAGAGCTCACCGACGCGGATGCTTTGTGCGCATTCTGCTCGATCCCAACAAGGACGCTTTCGGACATGCGAAAAACGGCATACCCAACCGGCAGACTGCGGCGTCATTGCATGAGTCCGGCATTCCGGTGCGCTGGGCGAACACTACCGGTGAACAGTTTCATGTGAAAATGCTCTACGTTGAATCTTTATCCGGTGCAGCCACACTGCTGACCGGCTCCGCGAATTTTACGCGCCGTAATGTCGGAAATTACAACGCCGAAAGTGCTCTGGCGGTTACCGGTCCGGTTGACAGTGAACCCATGAGTAGAGAGCGTCGCGTCTTTCAGCGTTGGTGGAATAATGAAAATGAACGTTGTTACAGTTGCGATTATCAACAATATGCCGATGAAAATCCTTTGCGCAGGCTACAGGCCTGGCTGCAGGAGATCAGCGGGCTCGGTTCTTTTTAAGTGGATTAGGACCTCCAGTGAAGCAATCAGAGTCGCCCAATATTTTGACGCTTGCACATTGCGGCACCTTCGGGTATTTGGTAGAATCCGCCCGTAAAACCACATTCCGGCGGATTGAGAGTGTTTTTTAATAAAGAAGAGATAAATTCGCGTGTCGGTAGCAGTGCTCCGGGTGTCATTGCGATTATGCTGCTGTGCCTTTGCGGTTGCAATGCTGGCTATATACGTCCGCCGCGTAACCGTCAGGCTCGCATTATGGTGATGGAAACGACCGGTTACTGCAATTGCGGAAAGTGCTGCGGCTGGGAGCGCAGCTTTTTCGGACTGGGACAGCCGGTTTACAGCTACGGTCCCAACAAGGGTAAGCCCAAGCAGGTCGGTGTGACGGCCAGCGGCACACGGGCCCGCCATGGAACAGTTGCCGCAGATACGCGCTATCTGCCATTCGGTACAGTGATTTACGTGCCTGGCTATGGCTACGGACGGGTTGAAGATCGTGGCGGCGCGATTCAGGGTAAAAAAATTGATCTCTGGTTTTCGTCGCATGAAAAGGCGCTGCAGTGGGGAAGACGTAAAATAAAGGTCAAAGTCTGGTTATAACTTCGCATTTCACGCTTCGCGGCTCGCCTGAGAGCTGCGTGAGGCTGAAAGCGAATTCAGAGAGTAAAGATAATTTATGAGTGAAGATGTCAAGCATGACGCGCCAGCTACGGGTCGCCATTTCCTTAAACAGTGGATAGCGGAGGATGTCGCCACCGGCAGAACCGGCGGCACGGTTGTGACCCGCTTTCCACCTGAACCCAACGGTTACATTCACATTGGGCATGCCAAGGCGGTCTGCATCGATTTCGGCATGGCCGCTGAGTTTGGCGGACGCTGCAATCTGCGTATGGATGACACCAACCCCGCCAAAGAATCGGATGAATACGCCGACAGTATAAAAGAGGATATCCACTGGCTGGGCTTTGACTGGGGCGACGGTTTCTACAACGCCTCCGATCTCTTCGACCGCATGTATGAAATTGCAAAAAAATTGATCGAGCGCGGTCACGCCTATGTTTGCGATCTTTCACAGGATGAGTGGAAGCTCTATCGCGGTATACCCACCGAACCCGGGCGCGAGAGTCCCGGACGCAGACGCAGTGCAGCTGATAATCTTGAACTTTTTCAACGCATGCGGGCGGGTGAGTTCAAAGACGGCGAGAAGTGCCTGCGGGCCAGGATCGATATGGCTTCGCCTAATCTGCATATGCGTGACCCCGTTCTTTATCGGATTATGCATGTGCCGCACTATCATGCCGGCGACAAGTGGTGCGTTTATCCGATGTATGACTTCGCGCACTCGATTGAAGACGCTTCGGAGGGGGTGACCCATTCGATGTGCACACTCGAATTTGAAGTGCACCGCCCCCTCTACGACTGGGTGGTCGACCGTCTCGATGAACTCGATATGCTGGTGGTGCGCAACGGCGTCAGGATACGTCCGCAACAGCGCGAGTTCGCCCGTCTTAATCTCAGCTATACCGTGATGAGCAAACGTAAGCTGCTGCAGCTGGTAGAAGAAAAACGGGTTGACGGCTGGGATGATCCGCGCATGCCGACGATTTGCGGCCTGCGGCGGCGCGGCTACACCCCGCAGGCTGTCCGTGATTTCTGTGAGCGTATCGGGGTATCGAAATTTGAGAGTCAGACCGATGTCGCTCTGCTGGAATATTGTCTGCGTGATGATCTGAATCTGCATGCTACGCGGCGTATGGCGGTTTTCAATCCCCTGAAAGTGGTGGTTGACAACTACCCGCAACAGGGCGGGTTGAGCGCGGAACTGCCCGATAATCCCACAGATGCAAAAGCTGGTCTCAGGAGGGTTCCCTTTGAGCGTGAAATTTTCATCGAACGGGACGATTTCATGGAGGAACCGGTTAAAAAGTTTTTCAGAATGACACCCGGTGCCGAGGTGCGCCTGCGCGGTGCCTGTATCTTCCGCTGTACTCATGCTGTCAGGGATGAACACGGTGAGATAGTCGAGGTCCACGGAACCTATGATCCCGAATCAGGAGGCGGCAATGCCGCCGATGGGCGCAAGATTAAAGGCACCATTCACTGGGTCCCGGCTTCCTGCGCACTCAGGATTGAGGTGCGGCTCTATGATCGGCTTTTCAATGTGCCTGATCCACTGGATGATCCGGAGCGGGATTTTGTCGAATTTCTCAATCCCGATTCGTTAAAGAGCGTCACCGCTCTGGGCGAACCGGCTCTGGCGGAGGCTCGCCCCGGCGATAAATTCCAGTTTGAACGGGTCGGTTACTTTTGTGTGGATACCCGAGATTCGCAACCCGGTGCGTTGGTTTTTAACCGTACCGTCACACTGCGTGATTCCTGGGCCAGAAAATCATGACAACAAAAACGGGTTGGATGGATTGTTGCTCTGCTAGAAATTGAGGTTTAAAGGTTCAGCAGCTTGTGTCCCGCCGAAAAAGAAGGAATAAAATGCAACAGAAAAAAGTAAAAGTAAATGGAGAGCTAATCCCGGAAGAGGCGATTCAGTTTGAACTGGAAAGATTGACGCGTTTTTATGTTGATAATGGTGTTACCGAGGATCAGATCAAGACGCAGCTGCCACTGCTGGTTGAACGCGCCACCGAGCAGGCTGTCGGCACCAAACTGCTGATGGATGAGGCTGCCCGCCGCAATGATGAGGTCAGCGAAGAAGAGATCGAAGAGCAGCTCGGCAAGGTGGTTGAGCAGGTCGGCGGGATGCAGGCTTTTCAGAAGGCTCTGGAACAGCAGAATATCGACGAGACACAGTTCCGTGAGCAGCTTAGGCAGGGTCGCCGGATCGATCGACTGGTGCAGGATGCCGTCAAGAGTGTCGCCGATCCGACAGAAGATGAGCTTAAAAAATATTATGAAGAGCACAAAGATGAATTTGAAAAGGGCGAGCAGGTGCTGGCGCAGCATATCCTGATCTCGCCGGACGGCAGCGAAGAAAGTTCAAAAGTAGATGCACACGAAAAAATTACTCAGATCAAAGAGCGCGTTGCAGGAGGTGCTGATTTCAGTGATGAGGCCGCCACTCACTCAATGTGCCCCAGCGGCAAGGAAGGCGGTTCTTTGGGGTGGTTCGGACGCGGTATGATGGTGCCGGAGTTTGATCAGGCGGTTTTCAGTATGAGCGTCGGAGATGTAAGCGACATTATCGAAACACAGTTCGGCTATCATCTGATCTATAAGACCGATCATGAGCAGGGGAGTGCCGCCACCTATGAGCAGGCGCGTCCTAAGATTCTGGAGCTGCTACGCCACTCCAAACGCGGCGCGGCAGTGACCGGTTTTGTCGAGTCGCTCAAGCAGAAGGCCACTGTTGAATATATCTGAGTTTCGACACGATGATGAAACCCACAGAAAACAGATGCGCGGAGGATAGGGATTAAATGAATACAGATCAATCACTTTTTGAGCGTGCGGTCAATGTCATACCAGGCGGAGTCAATAGCCCGGTTCGCGCCTTTAACAGCGTCGGTGGGACACCTCTGTATGTCAAATCTGGCAGAGGTGCCACTCTGCGCGGGGTTGATGACCGTGAACTGCTCGATTTCTGCTGCTCATGGGGTGCCATGATACTCGGACATGCGCATGATGAGGTGGCGGAGGCGATCCGCGAACAAACCGCTCTGGGAACGAGCTTCGGTATCAATACCGAAAAAGAGGTGCTCTTTGCGGAACGCCTGTGTGCGCTGGTTCCTTTTATGGAGCAGGTGCGTCTGGTCAATTCGGGCACTGAGGCGGTTATGACCGCCATCAGAATCGCCCGGGGGGTGACCGGACGCCGCCGTATCCTGAAATTTGACGGCTGCTACCATGGCCATAGCGACAGCGTGCTGGTTTCAGCCGGCAGTGGCTTGCTGACCGGCGGCAATCTGAGCTCACGTGGTGTTCCGCGTCACGTCGCCAGCGACACCTTTGTGGCCGGCTATAACAATGTCAGCGAGCTGAGCGAAATTGTTCATGAAAAGGGCCATGAGATTGCGGCGATTATTGTTGAACCGGTTGTCGGTAATATGGGATTGGTGATGCCTGCCCCCGGCTATCTGGAAAAGCTGCGCCATTTTGCGGATTGCTGCGGTGCATTGTTGATCTTTGATGAGGTGATCAGCGGTTTCCGGTTTGGTTTTTCAGCTTATGCGTCGATTGCCGGGGTTAAACCGGATCTGATTACTCTGGGCAAAATTATCGGAGGCGGACTGCCGTTGGCTGCCGTCGGCGGACGTAGCGTGTTTATGAGTGACTTGGCTCCCGGTGGATCGATTTATCAGGCTGGCACCCTTTCCGGCAATCCGCTGGCTGTGAGTGCCGGACTCAAGGTGCTCGAGGTGCTGGAACGTGACAATCCCTATCCGCTGATGGCTGAAAGCGGCGATGTGCTGTGTGATGTTATCAACAGCTCCGCCAAAGCCAAAAAAGCCAATCTGCGCTGCGCTCAGTATCGCGGAGTATTCACGCTCTTCTGTTCAAATGAGCCTGTCCGCAACCTCTCCGATGTCCGGCAGTGCGACACCACTGCCTACGCTGAACTCTTCCACCGTATGCTCGATCAGGGTTACTATCTGCCCCCTTCACAGTTTGAATCGGCATTCATCTCCGCCGCCCACACCCCGGATGAGGTGCGAAAATTCGCCCGTGCGGTGGTGGACGCAATCTGAACGAGTGCTTTTAAAATACCGCCTTTATGACCAGTTGTATCCCTGAAATCGAACTGAAAGCGCATGCCAAGGTCAACCTGACCCTTGAAGTACTCGGGCGACGCCCCGACGGTTACCACAACCTGCGTAGTGTGATCGTTCCGATTTCACTGGCCGACAGCGTGACACTTCATCGTGCGCCGGGTGGTGAGATCGGTCTTGCGGTTTCAACAGAGAGCTGGATCAAAGCTGAACGGCTGGGACCGGGCGCACTGAATCTGGCGGTCAGAGTGGCTTGCCTGATGCAGCAGCGCTACAGTGTGCGCCAGGGTGTCTTTATCCGTATTCATAAGCGCATACCGATCGGCGGCGGCATGGGTGGCGGCAGTGCGGATGCCGCCGCAGTTATACGTGGCTTGAATAAGCTTTGGAATCTTAACCAGAGCCTGGCAGAGCTCAGCAGCTTCGGTGCTGATCTGGGCAGCGATATACCCGCTCTGGTAACCGGCGGCGCAGTGGTGATTGAGGGTCGCGGGGAATGCGTCACACCTCTGTTTGCCCCTGAGGTGGCCAGTGCCGTCGAGCCAATCTGGCTGGTGGTAGCCAACCCCGGGGTTATGTGCTCGACCGCGCAGATTTTCGCTAAATGGAGAGCGGACTTGACTAATGCACCTGAAATGGTCAATAATATACGCCTTCATATCCAAAGGGCGGATGTCAGAGCTGTCGCCGATACGCTTTATAACGGTTTGGAACAAACAGTTTTTTCAGCTTGTCCCGAGGTGGCGAAGGCAGCGGCGTTGCTCAGAAACGCGGGATGCCCGGGGGTGTTGCTTTCAGGCAGCGGCGCCTCTGTGTTCGGATTGGTGCGCAGTGAGGCGCATGGAGAGATGGTGAGCCGGAAACTGCCTGCCGGCTTGTGGCACAGAGTTGTGCGAACTTGCCCGGTGGTGTAATGGCAGCACAAAAGACTTTGACTCTTTCGGAGGTGGTTCGAATCCACCCCGGGCAACC
>JAGYOL010000135.1 GCA_018399555.1 Kiritimatiellia bacterium
ACGCCGCTCGAGAACATTGAAGCCTTCTATGCGGAAGCTTTACGGGAATGATCTCTGCAAACATGAAAAATTTCCCCAAAAAACCGTGTGTGGCCCTGCTGGTGGAGACTTCGCTCTCTTCAGGACAGGATATCCTGATCGGTATAGGACAGTACATCCGTGAACATGGCCCCTGGTCCGTCTACCACGAACCGCACGATCTCAACCGGCCTCCGCCGAAATGGTTCCGGCATTGGACCGGTGAAGGTATTATTGCGAGACTTCAGGATCAACGCATTGTGAATGCCGTTATGGACAAAGGAGTTCCGGTAGTGGATGTGCTGGGTGTCAAGCGGAATACTGCAATGCCGCTGGTCCATGTTGATAACAGGGCCATCGCGGATATGGCCGCGGAGCATCTGATTGATCGGGGGTTTGTTAATTTTGCCTATTTCGGTGAGGATGAATACTGGTCCAGGGAAAGATGCGAGGGCTTTGCGTCCGCGACAGGAAAACTTGGTTATCAGTGTTCCTCCCTGCTTATTAAACGATCTGCTCTGGACCGCACCCCCTGGGATCATCTTGTCAGGCGGCTGGCGTCATGGCTGGCAACGCTTAACAGACCCGTGGGTATTATGTTAAGCAGCGATGTCCGCAGCCTGCTGGCGGGGGAAGCCTGCCGGGATGCCGGACTGGTCATTGGCCAGCATGTCGCACTCCTCGGCGTCGGGAATGACCGGACTCTGTGTGAAATGAGTGCGCCTCCTCTTTCAAGCGTTGAAGCCAATCACCTGCAGGTGGGCTATGAGGCTGCAGCTATGCTTGACCGGTTGATGAAAGGCGATAAAGTTCCGGCTGAACCTTTGCTGGTTAAACCCTGGTATGTCGCAATCCGTGAATCGACCGACTTTCTGGGGGTAAACGACACCGCAATCGCCAGGGCGCTGCACTTCACCCGCATAAACTGCGGTGACCGGATCGGGATCAACGATGTCGCTCGCTATGCCCGCGTATCCCGCAGTGTCCTGCAGCGCCGGTTCCGCTCACAACTGCATCGCTCGGTCCACGATGAGATCATCGATGCCCGCGTTCATCGCGCCATGGAGCTGCTTCGACTGACCGACCTGTCGGTCGAGGAGATCGCGGAACGCGCCGGGTTCAGCTACGCACAGAATATGAGCCGTGTCTTCCGCAAACGCCTGGGGCGCTCTCCGAAAGCCTGCCGCCGGCGCGGCGGGACCATGTGAGCGCAGTGCCATATCTCACCGGAACGCGCGGGCCTTGCCGGCCTCAATGATTTTGATGCTGCGATAATACTGCAACTCCTGCAAGTCATAGTCCCCTATACGCAGTGATTCCGGCAGATAACCCGGACCATTTTCAGGCCGATGTGCGAGGGGATAAAAGTAACTATTTTGCTCCCGACTGCGGTCTGGGAAGAGGTTGGCAAAAACCTTATTCAACAATTTAACCTGAATTCCAGTGACCCGATCTGCTTGTTTATTGACCTGATCTGCACTGTTCGAATGAGTCGCTGTTGTGATATTGTTAACAGTGAAAGGGAAAGTTTATGCAGGCACTGAACTCACTGCGGCACAGGGCGATGGTTCTGCGAAACCGGATTGTTTTTCGCATGTTTGCGGCATGCATCGTATGTGGAGTTGCTGTGGCGCAGAGCAAGAAATAGTTCAGTCGAACGGCTTCGGTCAAGAAGGAGAGGTTATGCGAGCAATTTTATGTAAACCAGTTCGGTTGCGGCGAATTGTCACCGTTTTTGGCGTCATGGTCCTGGCTTCCGGCACTCTTCTGGCGAACGAGGCAGAGACGCCTGCCAGACCCAACATACTGCTTTGCCTTGCAGACGACTGGGGCTGGCCTCATGCAGGCGCTTACGGAGACAAAGTCGTCAAGACACCCACGTTCGACCGCCTGGCAAAAGAAGGCGTTCTCTTCGAGTATGCGTTTGTTTCCAGCCCGTCATGTACGCCCTGTCGCAACGCGCTCCTGACCGGGCAGCAGTTTTACCGCCTTGAGGAAGGGGCCAATCTCTGGAGCACCCTGGATGTGAAATATCCAAACTTCATGTTCCTCTTGCGAGAGGGCGGCTACGAGATTGGGCATTGGCGCAAAGCATGGGGGCCTGGCTCTTTCGAAAACGGTGGATACACCGAACATCCCTGTGGACCCGAGAGTAATTTCGATGCGTTCATGGCAAAGCGCGATAAAAATAAGCCTTTCTGTTTCTGGTTCGGCACCAGCGACCCGCATCGGCCTTATGTCAAAGGAAGCGGCGCCCGGAGCGGAATCGACATCGACCAGATTCATGTGCCGGATTTCTATCCGGACAACGCGGTGATCCGCAGCGACATCGCTGACTACTATTTCGAAGTCCAGCGCTGGGACAGGGATGTCGGCAGGGCGGTCAAGTTGCTGGAAAAAGCGGGCGAACTGGACAATACGATTATTGTGATGACCGGTGACCACGGCATGCCGTTCCCCCGCTGCAAAAGCAACCTCTACGACTGGGGGGCACGGGTGCCGCTGGCGATCCGGTGGGGCGACGAAGCAAAAGCCGGCCGTACGGTAACGGACTTCACTTCATTCACCGATCTTGCTCCTACATTTCTTGAGGCAGCCGGTATCGATGTGCCGCGGGAGATGACAGGGCTTTCTCTGCTAACCACGCTTCGATCCGAAGCGGCCGGACGCGTGGACCGTAAGCGCGACACCATGGTCTTTGGCAAAGAACGTCATGCGCCTGCGCAGAAGAAACCTTCCATGGCCGGTTATCCATCTCGCGCTATTCGCACTGACAAATGGCTGCTTATCCTGAATCTCGAGCCCGATCGCTGGCCGGCGGGTGTATCGGAAGATGCCACCTCCAGTATAGGAAGGTACGCCGACTATGATGACGGGCCGACGAAGTCGATCATTGTGAGCATGAAAGAAGACCCCGTGAAAAAGTCGTTCTACGACTTCTGCTTTGCCAGGCGGGCGGCAGTCGAGCTGTATGATTGTGAGAATGATCCTGACCAGATCTGCAATCTGGCGGATGATCCTGAACGTCGTGAAGTTATCAAGCGCTTGCGTACACGGTTGACTGACTACCTGGAGGCAACCGGAGACCCGCGCTTTACAGATAAGCCGGTGAGATTTGAGGAGTATCCGTACCGGAGGCCGTAGCGCACGCAAGGGGTAGACGCGCACTCACCTGAACACTTCCGCAGACATCCGTGACAAGTTCAGTATACATCGACAGCCGGCGGCTTAAACCGAAGTGAATGTGTTGAGAATTAAATAATCAGATGGATTAACTATGAAAACGAAAAGGGAAAGTTTATGCAGGCACTGAACTCACTGCGGCCCAGGGCGATGGTTCTGCGAAACCGGGTTGTTTTACGCATGTTTGCGGCATGCATCGTATGTGGAGTTGCTGTGGCGCAGAGCAATATGTCCGGAGTCAACCCGCAACTGAATCCGGAGGCGGGAAGCTATGATGTGCGGGACAGGACTAGGGGCGATATTATTCTGCGGAATGCCCGGATCGGCTTTTCGACAGCTCCTTACATTGACTTGAAGGATGTGGCCGCAGACGATGTCGAGACCAATCGGAAAGTCACGCAGTACATGAGCGGGAAAGGGGAATGCCGGGTTGGAGACAACGGCTCCCTTGTTTTCCATAAAGAAAACGCGGGGGAACTGGAGGTACGCTTTATTCCGCATCATGATCCGGATTATCTGGAGATCGCTTTCTCATTCCGCAACCTGAGCGGAAAGCCTTTGCGTCTGCGTACGGTTACCGTGGCTGAGGGCGTTTTCATGCCGGGTCTGGACCGCTCGTCAATGCGGATGGTGCCTGGAAACAGCGGCGGCGATTCGACCAGCTTGAGCTGTGAGAAAAAAATCAGTGCTGAAAATAACCTGCTCTGCTTTTTCGCAGACCCGGATAAACAGCGTTCCTTTGTCGCTGGCGGATTGACCTATGCGGATTTCCGGAAATTTGTGAATATCAACCAGGATCGGATCTCCCTGTTCTGTCATGATCCGGTCGGGAAACGGGTTGATCCGGGTCAGCGGTATGATTCGGCAGACCGGTTTTATCTGGACGCCTCGATCGAAAACCCTTTTGATGCTCTCGAAGCCTACGCCTGTGTGACGGAGCGGGTGCGGGGCATCCATCTGAATTATTATGCCATGCCCTCGGTCTGCATGTGGTTTATTACAGTGGATCATTTCGGCGGTGACAAGGAGATTCTCAACAACTCCGCGGGCGCTGTCGAAGAGATGAAACGCATTCGAAACAGCGGATTCCTGAAATACTCCCCTGTTGCGGTACGGCTTGTACCCGATTGCTACGAGCAGAATAACGAGCAGGGCTGGTGGGATGACGAGCACTGGCAGATGTATGGCCGCAAGTATATATGCGCGGTTCCGGTAACAGCGGATGGCGGGCACTATGTAAAGCCTTACGAGACAACGAAGAAATGGGCGGGTAAAGTGCGCGAGCTCGGCGGCATTCCCCTGACCTATTTTCAACCCGGTATCCGTTCGGAGGACTATGCCGACGCATTTCCGGGTCACATGCTTTACAATCAGTCGCATAAATATATTCTGCGTAATGGGAAAAAAGTATCCGTCCCGCACGGTCTCATGGGGACACGCGGTTTTGCCGGCCATCCGGGCTACGGCAAACTGTTGCAGGAGAGTTACGACTATACAGACCCCGAGTTTCTGGCGCACTGGCGGCAGGTCAACCGGAATCTTCATGATGGAGGTGTGCAGGGCGTATTCTATGATTACCCCGACCGTGCATATCCCGACCGTGGCGGACTGGAGGACCGTTATGCCACCGCGGTGCAGGCCTACCGCAATGTATATAGCGTAGCCCGCGAAGAGCTGGGGCCGGATGCCTATCTCCAGGAAAGGCTGGGGCCGGGATCGGATGCAACCCTGGACTTTGTAAATTCCGTGCGCACAGAGGGCGACAACAACGTGCTGACACCCGATGCTGTGGCTAAGGCAGCCATGCGCTGGTACAAAAACCGCCGGTTGACTAACTATGATATGGATGGAAAGTCGTTGCTGGGAACAGGACGTCAGTTTTCGGGAGGAATGTCGCGGATGCAGCGACGTGCAACACTGACCATGAGCTACGCGGTCAGCGGACGCCTGCTGCTGACGGAGAGCTTCTCCCGGTTTTCGCCGGAGATCCTGCACGATCTCAGCCGGGTTTTCCCGTTCCACGCCACACCGCTCTCCGCCCGTCCGCTGGATGCCTTTGCTCCTGCAAACGCCGTAAGGACCTCCAGCGAAACCGGCAAAAAAGAGTTGATGCTTAAAGCGAATGCCGACATAAAGATCCGGAGCGTAAAAGGCACACCCCGGGGATCAACAGCCGGGACGATGCCTGTCGGTGACTGGGAGATCCTTAACGGCACGAAAGAAGGCGGGAAGATCTGTTTTCTGAAGGACGGCACGTGGACCAGTCCCTGGCCTGACTGGCATGGGATCTGGAGTGTCAATGATGCCGGCGCCCTGAGCATGACTTCAAAAGGTTCAAACCGGCACCCCATCCGGGTTGAGGATGTGAAATCTGATCATCTTCCGCCCCGTTGTCCCGGAGTATACGACTTCCCGGTTTCGCGGGATTGGCATCAACTGGTGCTGTTTGCCGCGGAGAAAACTTCCTTCAGTGTCCCTCTAAGCGGCGAAACCGCGTTCGGTGCGATTGGTCTGGATTCTGCGCGGGACTATTATGTCTATGATTTCTGGAACAACACCTATGTGGGGAAGCTTCCCGGCGATTCCTCAATCAGACAGGAGCTTGAGCAGGGTGAAGCCAGGATGCTCTCCGTACACGCCGTGGCATCGAATCCGCAGTGGATATCCACGGACCGTCACCTTATGCAGGGTTATGTCGATCTGGTCGGGAAGCCGGTGTGGGATGCTGAAAACCGGAGTTTGTCCGGCACCTCCGCAGTGGTCGGCGGTGAGCCGTATCGTGTGACCATCGCGCTGAATGGATATAATGCGCTCTCCTGCAAGGTCGAGGGGGCGGATGGACGTATTGATAAACGCGATGAGGCGGAGCTGGCGGATATCGTGATTGAAGCGAATCAGGATATGAATGCAAAATGGACGGTCATGTTTAAACCTGTTTTAACAGAGATACAGAGAAGAGAAGGAAAACGATCGTCAAGGGCGATCAACAACAAAGGAGACTAGATCATGAAAGCGAGTTACAGAAAAAAAGGTGTTGTAGTATGTCTGATTTCGATCTTGTTGACCGCGTCGGCGCTGGCGACACGCACGAACGGAACCTGGAGCGTTGTCGACAATCAGGACGCGGCCGACGCGGACGGCAGGTTCGGTATGACGCTGCCCTTTGCGAGTGGCAACAACACGAATAATTATTCAGGGACGCACACATTTTTCAGAAAGACTTATACGGTAGCGCCGATTATCTTTACAGGCACGGTCGGCGATGCGGTGCCTGATGACGAGAAATGGCTGATTCTTGACAGTCGCTCGATTCAGTTCGCGTGGGGCAGAGTGGCGCAAAGTCTGGGAACAATCGCCGAAGGCGAGGTGTACAACTGGTCCATCAAAGTCGGCGACCGCACAAACCTCGATCTGCCGGCGGGCTACACTTTCGGACTTTTTTCGCTGGAGGACGGTCATCTGCAGAGTATCAGTGCGTTAACGCAGGCGGAGATCGCGCCGGTATCCGGCACGCTGACCACCAATGTCACCTGGGACAGCAGCGGCAGCGGGCTGGCCGGTAAGCCGCTCTATTTTGTGATCGGGTTGAATGCAGACAGCGGCCCCACGACAGCGCGCCAACTGCTGTGCGACAGCGTCAGCGTCAAAACCAACGGCATCGAATTGGTGGCCAACGGCGGTTTCGAGAGCGATCTCGATTCGTGGGCGGTGATTCCGCCTGCCTGCACATGGACCTTCAAGAATCTGCCTGCCGGTGATTATGAGGTGATCACCACGTGGAATGAACTTTCCAGCCGCAGCACGGCCGCGCGATATTCGGTGAATGGCGTTGCCAACGTCTATGTCAACCAGGAAAACCAACCCGGCCAGCTCCTGTTGCACGACGGTACCCGCTGGGTTCGCTTTGACTCTCTGGGGACGCATGCGGCAGAGAACGGGATTCTACGGGTTACGCTATTTGCTGATAGTTCGAGTATGGTGGATTACGTGGTAGCGGATGCAGTGGCAATCAGACGGATCACCTGGACGGATGACGAACTCGCTTCCAACGGGAGTTTCGAACTGCCTTTGATCGCATCCGGCGGTTTAAGCGCG
>JAGYOL010000136.1 GCA_018399555.1 Kiritimatiellia bacterium
GCCGCCGAAGCGAAACCTGTGTGCCCAGGTGGCATAGATGGTCACGTTTTGTAACTCGATACTTTCACAAAAAAAGCTCCGGGTGACCGGAGCTTTTTTTTTTACTACAAGCTACTGGCTACAAGCTACTGGCTACAAGCTGGTTTGCGGGCACAGTCATCGTCAGTTATAGCTATCGCCTATGAGTTCGGCGTCGGGGCTGAAGGTGCGCGGCAGTCCGGAAACTCCGTGCATGTAGCTGACCAACTGATTCACGCGGTCGATGCTTTCATGCGCCATTTTAAGCAGTTCCTGCTGCGATTCGCTGATCTCTCCGACCTGCTCTTTGCGCAGCATCTCGATCACACCGGTTGAGACTGTGAGCGGCTGAACGATCTCCTGATTGAGTTCGGCATATCGTTCCAGCAGCTCTTCACGGGTCAGTTTGAGCGGAAAACCGCGCCGGATGGCATCGGCTTCCAGCCCGGCCACCGTCAGTTTATCGGCATCGACCTCGCGCGCCAGCGAAGAGATGGCTTTCTCCGAACCATGGCTGAGTTCGATGAGTTGCAGGCGTACCTGTTCGAGGGCGCTGATCACCATTTCCAGCTCCTGCTGCGGATCCTGCGCCGGGTTGTTTTCGAGGGTTTCGGCGGTTTTACGCAGCAGTTCGGCCAGATGAGCCGATTGAGCGCGCCGTTGCCGACGGTGTTCGTTCAACTCTTCCTCCGATGATTTCAGACCGAAATCGGCGTAAGAGAGTTCATCGTCGGCCAGATCCGCTGAAAGGTCGATCACCCCTGTCGGGGCGGATATTGTTGTGGCGGCGGTTGGTATTTTTTCCGTTTTAACTGGTGGCGGTGGTTCCGGTTTGTCAACTTTCTCCGTTTCAACCGTCGGTTGAACATCGGGTTCCGGTTCCAGGTCAGCAATGGCGGCGTCCATTACCCGTTTGTAATCCACCCGCACAACCGCAACGGCTTTGATGTTTTCACGTTCAAAGAGGCGACTGACTCCCGCGGACTGGGTGATCAGAGCGATCGGCATGGCCAATATTTTGACGGCCTTTTCAAACTCACGCAGCGGCAGTGGCGATACCATCAGCAAGCCGTTGATATCGAGTTGTGCAAAGCGTCGCACAAGGTTGGTTGAGATGGCCGCGTCGATCTCCTCGCTGCTGCCGTTGACACAGATCAGATTAATTTTAACTGTCAGCTCCAGCACGTGGTAACATTCCAGTAGCTGCCGCACTTCCTCATAGACACGGGCCGTAGCACTTTTGGTGACATTATGCACCGGTCCGTAGACCGCCGCCTGATTGAGCAGCAACCCCATAGAACGCACAAGCAAACGTGCGTCACTTATATCGACTTTGGCATACTTCATATTGCGCGTACTATAATTAAAGCGGAGTTGTTTCGATGGGGACAAACCCCGAGCAGGACAACTTTGAGTTTGAACTCAGATAAAGCTCCGCAGCATAAAGTCTTTTAGCATTCATTTTATAGAGAAGGTCGCGGATTTGAATGACCGCTTCGTAGCTCATCTCCAGCATCTGCTCTGCTTTTTCCAGGTCAGCAAAGCCATTCATTTTCATTAGCTCCAGCGATGTCAGCAGCACGGTAGCGGGCTGTCCGATGGCATGGCAGACACCCGCAAGACTCTCAACCATAATCCGGTTACGCTCGGCCTGATACTCGGCGATATCCGCCCGCCGCTCGTTTGCCATATCACGTATAGAGAGCACCGCGCCGGTCAACTCGCCGTCACGGCTCTCATTTGGCACGGCGGAGATGTAAAGCCAGCTGCTGTGCGCATGTCCCACAACGCTTTGTTCGCCGAACCACTCCTCTCCTTTCAGGGCATGCGTTATAATCGGATTGACAACAGTTTTAAGGTCAAACCACTTCTCCAGTTTCCGGCCTACAACCGCATCGGCGTTACCACCACCGAGCAACTCAATCATCTTGCGGTTAGCATAGGTTATTATGCCCTCCATATTGACAATACCTATACCGGAATCGGTGTTGTCCATTGCCAGATAGGTGGAGTGCAGATTTTCTTCGGCGATGTAACGGCTTTGAATGTCTCGAATCAGAAAACAGATATAGGAGATTTTATCCGCTTGATCGCCCAGGGGTATTATCTCGACCGCGCTGTATTCCTCGCCGCCCTTGTGCAGGGCAAATGCCTGGATGCGCATGAAACGACCTCCGCATATATCCTCCTTGATCTGCTGAAAAAGTTCATCTGTCAAGCCGGGAATCAGAGTGCGGATATCCATTCCCGGGAAATCATCGTTGTTATATCCGAAAAAGCTGACTGCTCTGGTATTGGTTTCCAGAATGAAGCCATCCAGATTGGCCATCAGGATCGCATCGTAGGCGTGTTCAAACAGGAAGCGGAAGTCGACCGAAGCAAAGTGGTCGGCGGCTACACCCCCCTGTACATTGCTGCGGCTGTGTTTGGGTTCTTTACCAAACGAAATCAGCGGCCTGATGTCGATTTTAATTGTTTGCGACTTACACTGTCTCATATTTTCATTTTCACATATATTCAGTTCGGCTGTCAAACATTTCAAATAAAACAGGCAGAA
This sequence comes from Kiritimatiellia bacterium, assembly GCA_018399555.1. GTDB lineage: Bacteria > Verrucomicrobiota > Kiritimatiellia > RFP12 > UBA1067 > M55B167. The sequence continues at coordinate 2,576 of JAGYOL010000136.1, forward strand.
CGTGTGGTGATGGTGATGGTGATGGCGGAGGTCATTGAGCTCTGATGTGCGGCATTCTCCCTGATCGCCGCGCGTTACGTCGTCAGTGCGCGAAGTGTCCATTCGTTCGCATTCGCATCGGCATCTTTGGGCAGGTCGTTGGTGTCGATGCGGCTCATGGTCAGCGGATCGAAGTTTTCGAGCGAAACGAGTCCGACCTTCGTAGTGAGGCCGATAACACATTTGCGGGTTTTCAGAACAGAGAGCAGGGATTCATTGTATGCGCCGTAGGGGTAGCACATCATCCAGCGTCCGGTATCTACGCCGACAGAGGTCAGAAATTTCAGGGATTGATTGATCTCCTCTGCCTGTTGTGAGGCTGACAGGGTGTTCAGCCAGAAATGGTCATATCCGTGGGAGCCTACGCACATACCATGCTGCTGCAAAGTCCGAATTTGATCTGTGCTCATGTAGAGGTTCCGTGAAAAAGATGCGGTGTCTCTGGTTACATAACGGCTGAACAGTTGATTGATCATACGCTGCCGGAGGTCGAGCGGCAATTCCCGCTGCAGAACACGCTTGATGAATATAACTTCAGCCGGGTCGAAACGGTTGGGATGCGCCAGTTTTTTCCAATAGACCTCTGAAGGAGCCAGGCCGTATTGCAATCGGTTTTCATCGATGAATTTGACGATATGATCCACGATCTTGCGCTTATCGGGGGTGCCTGCCAGAACAAAATGGATTTTGTTGACGTCGAGGAGGTCATGTTCGAGAATGCACTTTGCCGGGGGGAAGAAGCAGGCTGGCAGACGCTCCTTTACAAGAACCGGAAAAACCTGGGTGAAATGGTCGATGTAGCCATCATCAAAGGTCAGAAGAAGAGGTTGTGGCGGCAGCGGAGTTTTATCGGTTATGGCATCCATCAGGGCATGGCCGCTGACAACGTTGTAATGTTTTTTTATATAGCCGAGTTGCTCTTTAAAGCAGGTCGCATCCAGTCCTTTGATCTCCGGATATTCGGAATTTTTCAAATCCCGGACATAGTGATACATTACAATGGTTAAACTGTTCAAGGTCACCTTTCCGAGCTGTGCTTCGCAAGATTGTGATAGGTCTGGGCGGTAGGGCGATCCAGATCGACATCCTCCTTGGTTATATAAAGTCTGCCGATATCAGAGAGATGGACAAAATCTTTTTTGCTCCAGTAAATCACAGAGGTTGTCGGTGGTTTTCTAAGCTCTACGGGATGAAACAGGTGGGGGAATTGGAAACACATATCGTCATTGATGGAGAACCATCCGGAGCTGAGGAAAAACCTGCCGATACCGGTTGAGGTACAGTAGAAATCAGCCAGATGAACATTGTTTTTCAGACAGAAGTCATTGATAAAAGAGATGGCGGCCTGCATATCGGCGGGGTCGCCGAAGAAATCCATTACATGCAGGATATTCAGATTTTCGACACTGTTTTCCAATCGCATACACACAATACAGCCAAGGCCTCTCTGCTTATCTGCGGCATATATTAAATTCTGTGTATAATTGAAAACCGGGTGATCGGCATAACGCCACTGCAGATGATCATAATCTCTGGTGAAGAAGTTGAAATGTTTCCGCATCAAAGCCTCAATTGCGGCGGTTTTTTCTCTATCCAGTGTCTCTATTGCAAAAGCATGCTGCGCCGTATCGGACCACTGTTTGATCAATTTCCGTCCGAGAGGTGTGCATTCAGCATAACCTTCCACTCTGTTGAAATCGAAAACTCGCACATAGCGGGGGATGGCTTTTATGTACCGGAATCCTCTTCTCATGATGACGGGAATCGCCATATCAGAGAGCCCCATGCCGAAAAGCACATCGTAGCGCTTTTCGTACTCCTTCAGAATTCTGGCACCGAAGCCATGCCCGAGATGTTCGCTGTCAACGATCCATGTTGTCAGCTCACCGCCGTTGAGTGCTGATCCGTTGAGGAAGAAGGGTCTGCGTGTCACTCCCGCCGCCCCATGGATTTCATGGGTATCTGCGTTGACAGCGACCATGCAGTGGTCAATCCCGGTATCTGTGGGCGATTTGGTGAACTGCCACTGATAGAACGATGGTTCCGACAGCGCGATTCCTCTTTGCCAGTGTTTTTTAAAGAAATCACAGACCCGATTGCTGTCGATACCCAATTCGGAAACTTCGCCGACTGTTGTGCGCATATTCTTCTCCTTGCAACGCGTGGCAAATTTTGTGCTTCAGTGCGTTTATTGAAATTTATATCAGTGGGGGTTGAGTGATTTTTTGACCGAGGCGGGGATTTTCAGATTGGCGGCCAGCACCCTGGTTGTGCCGGCAGCGTCGGCTTGCAGGGATTGTTTGAGCAGCTCGAAGATCAGCTGTTTCTCGTTAGGGGGCAGGGAGTCAAAGCCCTTCGAGTAGTTCTGCAGGGCGTGGGCATGTGTGTCAAAAATCCTGCGGAGTGGCTCATTCTTTCTGTCATTGGTCTTGAAAGGATAAATTTTATCTGCGATCCACTGTGTACGAATGTCCTCGGCCATCTTATCACGGATCGCACGAAAATAGGCGCGCAGGGTTTCACGTGCGGCATCGAGAAAGGCGTTTGTTTCGGGATGCAACTCTTCGATCAGCAGCAAATTTTCACGATGCAGCTCTTCAAAGACCGGTGATATCAGATAGGCTGTGAAGTTGAATTCGCTGCCGGGACGGATTGCCGCGTCCACCTCGTGCAGTGCGAAGCCGCGCGGGTTGCAGAAGATAATTTTAGCCTTGGTTTTTCGGGCTTTCCACTCAATGATTTCCAGCTCCGCTCGTTCGCCGGTCGATGATTTCAAGGTATAACTCTGGCGGGCTTTCTGTACGATAACCGGATTTACGAGCAGGCCCTGGTAGTAGATCCTGACATTGGGATAAGCTTTGAGATAGAGGGCGAAATAGGCTGAGAGCTGTTGCACCACAGCTGCGGTGTCACGCAGGGCACCCAGAGAGCCGCGAATGTCGGTAATCAGCACCTCGGTGCCGGCAGCCGGTCCGGGTGCGGCGGATTCATCCATTCTGAAATGACTTGGATCTGCCGCTGCGCCGCTGATGACATAGGAACGCAGCTCACCGCTCTGTTCGATTGTAGTACGCCACTCAACATGATTGCCCAGCGAGAAAGCCTTGAAACGCCCCCGTCCCTTGCTGCCGTGCATAACACGTCCGGCCTCGCTGGTTTTATCGGCGATGCGTTTCCAGGAACCGCCCAAATTACCGAAGTTGTGATCGATATCCGCAATGTTTATTCCGCTGCCATCGTCGGCAACGCGCACTGCTTCGATTGCACCGAGCGAGTTTTCAATCACATCAACCTTGACATCGTAGGCGTCCGCATCCAGCGCATTCCAGATCAGCTCTGCCAGGGCCGGCAGTGCGGCGGATGAACACAGCGAAAATATATGATCTTTCTGAGCTTGAACCTGAATCTCTTTCACGGCATTATCCTTGTTTCGATTGTCATCACCCTTCAATCAGTGCGTTTATCTTACAGTTTTCATGATTTGAGGGCACGCAAAAAATCAAGAATAGAGCTTGCGGCTCGCTGTGGGGCGTTGCCTGCGCCGAGGGCCGCGTTGACTGCCTCGATTTTGCGCAGCGTCCGATCGCGCAGTTGCGTGTCGGCCAGCAGCGCATGCAGATGTTCAGCGAGGGCCTGCGGCGTGAATTTTTCCTGCAGCAGTTCGGGCATAACCTCCTGGTCGGCGATGATATTGGCCAGCCCGAGAAAGCGTACGCCTTTGATCAATCGTCGGGCGATCAGGGCGGTCAGGGCGTTGGCGCAGTAAACCAGCACGGTCGGACAGCGCATCAGTGAGGCCTCCAGCGTGGCGGTGCCGGAGGCGACCGCTGCCACATCGGCCTGCAGCAGCAGAGCGCGGGCGCGTCCTGCGGTGAATTCGACCTGACGCGGTTTTTCGGCACATCGGGAGGCTGTCGTGCGCGCCAGTTCAAGCATCCCGGCGGTGGGTGCGGGAATGATGAAAGAGCATTCATCGTGCAGCAGTTTTTCCAGACGTGCGGCCGCCGCGAGCATCCGCGGCAGGATACGTGTGATTTCACCGGATCGCGAACCTGGCAGCAATGCGATGCGGTGACCTTCGTGCCAGGGAAATTGCGGTGGAGTTTCCTGTTCGGTTTCACGGGCGCGGTCAACCAGCGGGTGACCGGTAAAAACCACATCAAGGCCGGTGCCGTTGAAATGAGCCGGTTCAAAGGGGAAGATGCAGATCAGGCGATCTAGAAAACGGGCCAGTTTCGGAATGCGCGCACGGTGCCAGGCCCAGACTTGAGGGCAGATGTAATGAACTGTGGGAATTTTATTTTCATGTGCGAATTCAGCGAGCCGCAGGTTCATGCCGGGGTAGTCAATGGTCAGCAGCAGGTGGGGCTGCCATGCTAGCATGTCGCATTTGAGATGTTTGATCATGCGTAGCAGGAAGGGCAGTTCTTTGAGCACCGGAGTTATGCCGCAGACACCGGTCTGATCGGTATGATAGAGCAGTTCCGCTCCTGTGGCCTTCATCGCGTCGCCGCCGAAACCACGGAACTCAACGGCACCCGGATGGAGCGTCTGCAGCTCTTTCATCAATGCTGAGCCATGCAGATCACCGCTCGCCTCTCCGGCGCAGATGTATATTTTCAAAGTTGCTTGCATTAGTCGCTATTCAATCAACTTCTGCC
>JAGYOL010000137.1 GCA_018399555.1 Kiritimatiellia bacterium
ATTCAGTCGGCAGATATGAAAGCCCGCCGCGCGGACTGACGCTGTCACCACTGTTGTTGAGATAGCTTTCATGCCGGTCGAATCGCGTACCGGCCAACAAACGCAACTTCCACCACGAGAGGTGATCCTGCAGCAGAAATCCATATTTATCCAATTCGGTATGGCGATACTCCCGTCCGCTCCAGCTGTGTACGGCGTCGCGTGAGGCGACCGACTCAAAGTAACTGCTTCCTTTGGAGCTTTTTCTGGAGAAATCGCCCTGTACCACAACCTGGTGTTCGACGGAGCCTCCGGAAAAGACTGCCGTAGCTCTTTGATACGCGTTGTACACACGATACAACATATCCGCTTCCTGATGATCATAGGGCAGACGCCAGTAATTAGGTGATGCGAATGCTGAAGCACCCAGATGTTCAAACTCGACATCAGCCTGTGAAAAGCCCATTCCTGTTCGAAATCCAAACACCTCGTTTGCATCCCATTCCACAAACGATTGCAGTGTGTGACCAAGATAATGATCGCGCATCCCGGATGTTGAAATATTGGAATCCCACTTATATTCATCAAACGGTTTGCCTTTGTACACAGGTATGCCTTGATAAGCCGGCTGGTCAGTATATTGAAATGTGGTTGAAACTCCCAGACGCAGATCATCACGCATCTCCCATAAGAGAGAGGGGGCGATAAAAAAGGATTCGCGCCAGCGATATGAATCGGGCAGCCAGAACGGCTTGCCATACTCAAAATTACCTGGCAGACGAAGGGTGAGTTTGCCGTCAACCACCGTTTCGTTCAGATCATAAGTCGCACGAAATCTGCGGCTGCCCTCGCCGAAAGAAGAGCGCACTCCGAAATGATAAGAATCGATCCCGCTCTGCGGCTTTTTCAGCACAAGATTAACGGAGCCGCCCGCACCGTAGGGCCCGAGAGATGAGGTCACTCCGCCGATCGTCGAACCAACCGGACCTTTAACAATTTCAATCCGATCGAATGCCGATGGGTCCATGAAAATTCCCATAGGACCGGCCAGCCCTAGCGTACCGTCCAGCATAACATCACTGCCGGGCATACCGCGCAGGGTGTACTGACCGGATGTGCGGTCAACCATCGATTTGCCACCGGTATAGACACCCGGCTGGTATCGCAGCAGATCATGCAGATCGGTTGGATTCATCTCATCGATGAAATCCTCGGTCAGAACATCAACGGTCTGAGGCAGCTCCTCGGGATTGACCTCGGCAAAGGTGGCGGTGGAGATACTTTCCGGCCTGTACTTGGAAATCGGGGTGGCCTCCACCACAATCGCGCCCAGATCGGCCAACGGTTTGTTGGTTACAGCTTCGGCTTTTGCTGCGGCGGGCAACAACACAAGAACCGGAATGATCGAAACGAACACACGCAGCATAGCTCTCTCCTGTTGAGTTTTCTGTCTGGTGTGTTAAACGGAGAGAAGCCTATGCCGGTTCAAAAAAAGATGAAAACGCTTCCTGCTGAGCAGATTACCGCTGAGGTTCAGAAGCATCCCGCTGTTACAGAGCGTGCGCTACCATGTCCCCGATTTCAGTGGTTGTGAACCCCATTTCATTGGCCATCTGGCTCTTCATCTTCGGGGTGGTTTCGGCAATAGCCCCCTCAATCGCACATCCGGCCTGCTCAGCACCAAGCGTGGAGAGCATCATTGCTCCGGCCCCGATCGCCGCCAGCGGATTGATGGCATTCCTCCCGGTCCACATGGGCGCAGTGCCGCCGATCGGCTCGAACATGCTCACCCCCTCAGGGTTGATGTTGCCGCCGGCAGCAATGCCGAGCCCACCCTGTGTGATCGCAGCAAGATCAGTGATAATATCGCCGAACATGTTTTCTGTCACAACAACATCGAACATCTCAGGGGAGGCGACCATATAGAGACAGGTTGCATCAACATGGTAGTACTCGCGGTGCACATCCGGATACTCAGCGCCGATTTCGGCAAAGACACGGTTCCACAGCTCATACATATAGGTCAGCACATTGGACTTGCCGACGAGTGCCAGCGTGTTCTTATCTCCGATCCCCCGCGCTTTTTTCCCATGCTTACATGCATATTCAAACGAATATCGCAGACAGCGCTCAACCTGCTCATAGGTGTACAGCATCTGCTGCACCGCCACCTCATCCCGAGTGCCGGCGCGGGACAGACCGCCGATGCCGGTGTAAAGACCGCCGCTGTTTTCACGCACAACGGTGTAATCGATCTCTTTCGGCCCCTTGTTTTTAAGCGGACATTCAACAGACGGATACAACTTTACGGGACGCAGATTGATATACTGATCAAGTTCAAAGCGCAATTTGAGTAGCAACCCTTTTTCAAGAATGCCCGGTTTCACATCAACATGCCCGACAGCTCCCAGATAGATGGCGTCGAATTCTTTAAGCTCTTCAAGAACCGAATCCGGCAGAACCTCTCCGGTTCTCAGATAACGCTCGCCTCCCAGATCGTAATCGACCTTCTCAAGTTTGATATCAAATCTGGCGGCGGCGGCGTCAAGCACCTTACAACCCTCACGCAGCACTTCGGGACCGGTGCCGTCACCAGGCAGCAGCGCGATTTTATAACTCTCTTTCATCTGATTTCCTTCATTTGATCTCTGTTTCGTAGAATTGAAATACCAGCCCGGCAGGTAAGGGCGCCCGATCAGTCCACAACTTGAAAGTCGGCTGCTGTTGTGAAGCCGAAAAGCGAGAACAGTTCCCGACAGCAGCCTGCCCAGTCGGTCAACTCTCTGAGATTGCCGGAAGTGACCTGTGTCAGCAGTTCAGCGGTCTCCTGCTGTACGTCGGAACGCATTTCCCAGTCATCCATTCTTATGCGACCCTGCTCATCGAAAGCCGGATTTGCACTCGCGCCGTACAAACGGCTGCGGAATAATCGCGCCATCTGCTGCTGACAATTTTCGTTCAACCCTTTCGTCTTTAAAACCTGGTTGAGGGCGCACAGATAAACCGACATCACCGGAATTACGATACTGGCGCGCGTCACAAGAGCGCGGTGAACCGATACGCGGGCCTGACCGCGAATGCCGGCCAGCATTGAACTTATTTCGAAAGCTGTCTGCTCCAGATGCTGCTTGGCTTTGCCCAGGGTTCCGGCCCGGTAAATTTCATGCGTTGCATCCGGCCCTATATAGGAGAGTGCCAATGTCTGCGAGTCTTTGGCAAGCAGACCGGCATCATGCAGCGCACTCATCCATAACTTCCAGTCCTCACCACCCATTACCTTCACTGTCGCGGCAATTTCCTCCTCAGTAGCGGCCTCCAGTGAGACCTCGCTCATCTTACCGGTCGCAACGTCGAGTGTAGAGCCATTTAAAGAGCTGCCGACAGGTTTGATAACCGAGCGATAGGTCACACCGGTTGCGGGATCGGTCCGCATCGGGGAAGCGAGGGAATAGAGTACAAGGTCGAAAGCACCCATCCCGTTGCGGCGCACACGCTCGACAACCGCGCTACGCATCTGATCACTGAAGGCATCACCGATCAGGGTCTCGGAAAAAATACCGTCCCGCGCCGCAGCCATATCAAAGGCCTGATTGTTGTACCAACCCGGAGATCCATGTTTCCGAACTGTCGGCGCTCTTTCAAGTGAAACTCCCAAGGTGCGCGCACCCGCACCGAAAGCAGCGGAGATCCGACCCGCCAGACCATAACCGCCTGAACAACCCAGAATCAAAATTGAACGAGGCCCCTCTTTGATGGCAGGCAGTTTTTTTTCAGCCTCGATCCAGGCGTTCACATTGTCAAAGAGTCCGGCGGGGTTGACGCTGTTGCAAACCCCGCCGACTATGCGAATTTGTTTTTTCATCGGTTCTTCAGGTTTCCGGACCAAGCACACAGGTAAACTCGGCTTCGGCGGCAAGCTTACCATCTACAAAGGCCTTGCCAAACTGAGTAATAGCGCGACGGGTTACCTTGGTGTTCTGAATTTCCATCTTAACCGTGTCGCCGGGCCGCACCTGGGCGCGCAATTTAACGTTATTGATTTTCACCAAAAAAAACAGACCGTTCCGCACGATACCGGCGGCAACCAGTCCGGCACCGCCGCACTGTGCCATCGATTCAACCAGAATCACACCCGGCACCACCGGATAATCTGGAAAATGCCCCTTGAAAAACCAGGTGTCCGCAGCATAGGTGTACTCCCCCTCATAGCGCTCCTGATCGCAGTAGGTCAATTTATCGACAAAAAGAAACGGTTTGCGGTGCGGCAGCAGGTCTTCAGTCGGACCGTTATACGCCTGCCCGTCCTCCACCATTTTCCGGGGTTTATTCTGAACTTCCATCTCACTCATTTTATGAACCTCACCACTTAGCGATATTTCTTGAATACAAGCACGCCGTTGTGTCCGCCAAAGCCCAGTGAACTGGACATTGCAGTATTGATTTCGCCATCAATTCCCTCGTTCGGCACTATATCCAGATCACACTCCGGATCAGGATTTTCATAATTGATGGTCGCGGGATAATAACCCTCCTTAATGGCCAGCGAGCAGAAAATCGCTTCAACGGCACCAGCAGCTCCCAGCAGATGACCGGTCATACTCTTGGTAGAGGAAACCTTCAGCTTGTAGGCATAATCACCGAACACACCTTTAATTGCCTTGGTCTCCATCGGATCATTCAGCGGAGTCGAAGTTCCATGCGCATTGATGTAATCGACTTCGGTCGGAGCAACTTCCGCATCCTGCAACGCCAGTTGAAAAGCACGCCTGGCACCGTCTGCTTCAGGATGCGGTGCTGTCAGATGATAAGCGTCACCAGTACCGCCGTAGCCGGCCAGTTCGACATAAACCTTGGCTCCGCGGGCCTTGGCGTGCTCCTCCGACTCGAGAATCAGAATTCCGGCCCCTTCACCCATAATGAAGCCGTCACGCCCGGCATCAAAAGGACGACAGCCCTTGGACGGAGTATCCGCATATTTGGTGCTCAGTGCTTTCATGGCGCAGAAACCGCCGACACAATATTCGGTAATAGTTGCCTCACTGCCGCCCGCAATCACTACATCGGCGCGCCCGGAGCGAATCATATCAAGTGCAACACCCAGTGCGTCGGTACCCGAAGCGCAGGCGGTAACCATCGTGTGCGCCGCCCCTTTCGCATTCAACATGATCGAGATGTTGCCGGCAGCCTCATTGGCAATCAGCCGCGGAATCATCATCGGCGAAAATCTGCCGGGCCCACGTTCAAAGAGTATCTGGTACCCCTCCATATCAACCTCTGTGCCGCCGATCCCGTTGCCGATCATCACCGACACACGCTCCGGATCAGGCCGGGCCTCATTTAAACCGGAATCACTCCAGGCTTCAGTGGCTGCCGCAACAGCGTACTGTGTGAAAAGCCCCATGCGCCGCGCCAGTTTTTTGTCAGCATAACGGGAAAAATCGAAGTCCTTCACCTCAGCCACATATTTAGCATCAACCCTGGAAGGATCAAACTTTGTTATTGTGTCAATTCCGCTCTTGCCTTTACGGATACTTTCCCACGTCTCAGACACGCAATTGCCGATCGGCGTAATAGCTCCGACACCAGTGATCAACACCTTTTTCTTCGTACTCATGTGAGAAAACCCTTCTCTAACTTTTGTTTACACTAAATCAGATCAAACCCTGACCGTATGATCACTGCGGATCATGATTTGCACCTGAGTGACTTCCACCTCTCGCAAAAACGCCCTTTATGATGACATTTATTAGAATTTTGTCAACATGGAATTTCTGAGCATAAAAAATCTCCAGCTTCACTTACAAATCGCAGAATTCAACCAAAGTCCAATTTACAAGATCAAAATTCTTTGCTAAGCTTAGATTTTGAGGGCTGAAAGATTATGGAATCAAACGCATACAAAATTTTGTGGATTGAGGTCGTTTCAGAACTGGGAGGTGCCCAGATAAGCATGTTTGAGGTTTGCCGGGCACTTGCGGCAAAAGGGGTTGACGTAGAAGTCGCAGTGCCTGAAGGCCCGCTCTACGACTTATTCATCGGTGCCGGATTCACCGTTTATCCGATATCACCGATTCGCGCCTCTAAAAAGGGGTTCGCGCTTTTCACAACGGCTGCCAAGTTGCTGAAATCACCGCATACCGTGAATCAGATCGTGAACATCTGCAAACCCGATCTAATTCACGCCAACTCGCTGGCCGCCTTCATGACAACCACCCATGTTCCGGCAAAACTACCCCTTATATGGCATGTGCGCGACCTTCAGCATAACCCGAAACTGATTCGTAACAGCATTCGACGCGCCCGGGCTATTATTTCAGCTTCAGAGGTTATCGACGAAAATCTCACAAATTTGATTTCGGCGCGACATCGCGGCAAACTGCACCTGCTGCGCAACGGCGTTGACCCCTTGATCTTTGAGGATACTGACAAGCAGGCTCTGCGTGCTGAACAATCTCTGCCGGCCGATGCGCCGCTGGTGGGCATGGCGGCACACCTTATTCCCTGGAAAAAACATGATGTTTTCATCGAGTGCGCCGCCTTGATCCATCAAAAGATCCCCGAGGCCCACTTCGCATTGATCGGACGCGATTTATTCAATGAAAACAAGCGTTATCTGCGGCAACTGCAGGCGGCGGTCGAACGGTATCAGCTTGAGGATTGCTTTCACTGGATCAGCAACTGCGACTCACCGGAAAAAATTATCCCCGCACTGGATATTCTGATCCACCCGCCCAGGCATGAACCCTTCGGAAGAGTTGTCTGCGAGGCAATGCTTTGCGGAGTCTCTGTGGTTGTTGCGGACACCGGCGGACCGGCCGCTATTGTAACCGACGGCATAACCGGGCGACTTGCTCAAAACGGCACCACGGAAAATTTCGCCGCCGCTGCCGTAAAGCTTTTGAATCAACCTGCCACCCGCGAAACTCTCGCCGCCAATGCCCGCGAACACATTCTGCTCAACTATACCGTGCAGCGCGTCTGCCATGAACTGCTTCATATCTACAGTCACGTGCTGCGCCAGGTCAGAGAAGAGCTCGAGTACAAACCCGACAAATACTAACCCAGCGTAGCCGGAACCAAGCGGGGTCGTAGTTAAGATATTTGACATTTTTGAACAATAAGTGCGCCATTCTTGCACAAATGTACAAATATTTAGCTACGACCTCTAGCGTAAATTCTTGTTTTTTACGACAGAAACTAAAATTATAGCGACTAACGTACTATCATCAGGGTCTCTCT
>JAGYOL010000138.1 GCA_018399555.1 Kiritimatiellia bacterium
CGGATCAGGTTCAACGGGTTTTATCTCAGTCGGTCAAAGCCCGACACCCCGATGGATTTCTCCAGTATATACCACTTGGCTTTTAATTGGCAAGGGTTATCAACGAGATAGGATTTTTCGCTGTACCCCTTTCCAAAGGAAGTTAAACGCGATTTTTTTACACAATTTATTTTTTTTACATGATTGAACATAATTATTTCACTAGCATCCCATAGGCTTGCCAGCAATCTAGCTGTTCCTATGCTTGGCATCTATTATGCGGGAGGGTGAAAATGTCAACCCCCGCGAACAAATTTATTTGAAAAAATGTTGGTCTTGGAACGGTCGTGGCTGTAACTTACAGCCGCATGAAAAAACATATAAAATCAACGGGGGAAAGGGGTCGGAGTGCTTTTTTTCAACGCCTATGGGATGCTAGTGTTTTAAAAAGAGTCTTTATCATGAAAAAATTGACAACTGATCATTCTTATAACATTGCCCTGGCACGCAAAAGGAATGCGCTGAATGCGTTATTGCGGAAAGTGCAAATTATTCTGTATAATAACAAATTATTCTTTGTAAATCCTGTGATATAAGTGAGTTGGCGAAAATGTTTCAAAGTGTTTCAAATAAAACAGATTTTCCGGCAATGGAGAAGAACATCCTCGATTTCTGGGAGCAGAAGAACATCTTTCAGAAAAGCCTTGAGCGTAATTCCGAGGAGCATCCGTATGTTTTTTATGACGGTCCGCCCTTTGCAACCGGGTTGCCGCATTACGGACACCTGCTGGCCGGAACCATCAAGGATATCGTGCCGCGTTACGAGACGATGCGCGGCCATCGTGTGGCGCGCCGCTTCGGCTGGGACTGTCACGGACTGCCGATCGAGGCTCTGGCTCAGGAGGCCCTTGGAGTCAGGGGTGCTTATGAGATTCGTGAGCTGGGCATCGACAAGTTCAATGAGCAGTGCCGTTCCATGGTGCTGAAATATGTCTCCGAGTGGCGCACCACCGTCACGCGCATGGGGCGCTGGGTCGATTTTGATAACGATTACAAAACCATGGATGTTGAGTTCATGGAGAGCATCTGGTGGGTTTTCAAACAGCTCTGGGAGCAGAAACGTGTTTATAAATCATATCGCATTATGCCCTACAGCTGGATGCTGAGCACTCCGCTCAGTAATTTTGAAGCAGGCAACAACTACAAGGATGTTCAGGACCCCGCCATTACAGTCAAGGCGCGTGTGATCGACGGAGCCGATTCAGATTGGGGCGAGACATCTCTCCTGATCTGGACCACCACTCCCTGGACACTGCCTGAGAATCTTGCCATCTGCGCCGGTCCGGAGATTGAATATGTGGTGGTGCGCGATTTACAGGAAAACTGCTGTTTTGTGATGGCTGCCGAACGGCTGGAGGTTTACTACAAAGGCGGCGAGGGGTGTCGGATTGAGGCGCATCTGAAAGGCAGTGCGTTGAAAGATTGGCGCTATGAACCGATTTTCCCTTATTTTGCACAGCATGCTGATGACGGTGCCTTCCGCGTGCTCAACGATGAGTTTGTCAGTACCGCCGACGGTACCGGATTGGTGCATCTGGCCCCGGCTTACGGAGAGGATGATTTCCGGGTCTGCCGCGAGTGCGGTATCGCTTTGATTGTCGATCCGCTGGATGCAGCCTGTAATTTCACCGACCAGCTGCCGGAGTATGCAGGGCGTTTCTGCAAGGATTGCGACAGAGATCTGATCCGCTGGCTCAAGCAACAGGGCAAACTGGTGCATCAGTCAACCATTGTGCACAGTTATCCTTTTTGTGACCGCACCGATACGCCGTTGATCTACCGCGCCATCGAAGCTTGGTATGTGCGCGTGGAGGATCTGCATGAGCGTCTTGGTGCCAACAATGAAACCGTACACTGGATGCCGGAGTATGTTGGCGACAAACGCTTCGGCAACTGGCTGAAGGATGCACGCGACTGGAACATCAGCCGCAACCGTTTCTGGGGTTCCTGCATTCCGGTCTGGATCAATGAGAGTGATCCGGATGATATGATCTGTGTCGGCTCGATTGATGAGCTGGAGGAACTTTCCGGTGTGCGGGTTGATGATCTGCACAAACATTTTGTCGATGAGATTGTGATTGAAAGGGACGGCAAACGTTATCACCGCACCCCCGAGGTTCTGGACTGCTGGTTCGAGTCCGGCTCAATGCCCTACGCTCAGCAGCATTATCCCTTTGAACGCGAGGGAGATGAAGCGGGTTTCTTTCCCGCCGATTTTATCGCTGAAGGTCTCGATCAGACCCGTGGCTGGTTCTACACGCTGATGGTGCTGGGCACCTGCCTTTTCAATCGAGCACCCTTCAGAAATGTGGTTGTCAACGGTATGGTGCTGGCGGAAGACGGCAAGAAAATGTCCAAGCGTCTTAAAAACTATCCTGATCCGGTGCACATTCTGGATGAATACGGTGCCGATGCGCTGCGGCTGTATATGATCTATTCGCCGGTTGTACGTGCGGAAAATCTGCGCTTTTCTGAAAAGGGGGTGAAGCAGATTCTGCGTGATCTTCTGATTCCCTGGTGGAACGCCTACAGCTTCTTTGTGACATACGCCAATGTCGATGGCTTTGCAGAGAGCGAGTTGCGGCGACCGGTTGCCGAAAACGTGCTTGATCGCTGGATTGTGAGTTCGCTGGAAACACTGATCGCTGATGTGACTGAAGCTATGGATGTTTATGATCTGCAGCGCTCGGTGCGCCCCTTCGTTAAATTTGTGGAGGATCTGACCAACTGGTACATCCGGCGCAGTCGGCGGCGTTTCTGGAAATCACAGAATGATGATGATAAAATGTGTGCCTATCGCACTCTGCGTTACGTATTGGTGCAGCTCAGCAAGATTGCAGCACCCTTCACTCCGTTTATCAGCGAGAGCATCTATCGCAATCTGAAAGGGGTAAGCATGCCAGAGTCGGTGCATCTGTGTGATTTTCCGCAGGCCGACAGCGATGCACGTGATCGCCGGCTGGAGCGCAGTATGACGCTGGTGCAGGATGTCGTGCGTCTGGGACGTCAGCTGCGGCTGGAGAATGATCTGAAGGTACGTCAGCCGCTGGCCGTGATTCATGTCGTCTCGGCCAATCCGGAGGTCCGGGGTCTGCTCTGCGGCTACGAAGAGCTCTTTACCGATGAACTGAATATCAAAAAATGTGAGTATGGCAGTGACGAGACCGCCATGGCTGAAATTGCGGTCAAAGCCGATTTCCGCCGTTTAGGTCCGCGTTTCGGCAAGCGGATGAAGCAGGTGGCTGCAGCCATCGAAGCTCTGGAAACAGCTCAGGCTGCAGAACTGGCAGCCGCCCGCGGTGTTCAGCTTGATGTCGATGGAGAGGTTGTCGAGCTTACACCGGAGGATGTGGTGGTGCAACGCACCCCGAAAGCAGGCATGGTGGTGGCTTCGGAGGGTGATGTGCTGGTTGGCATCGAGACAACTCTGACACCGGAGCTTGTCGCTGAGGGTCTGGCCCGTGAGTGTGTCAGCCGGATACAGGCGAAACGTAAAGAGAACAATTATGATGTCACACAACGGATTACAACCGTCTTTGATGTGCTTGGCGATTCCGAGCTGCAGACCGCACTCGAGCGGCATGCCGATTATATCCGCAGCGAGACCCTTTCAGAGGTGCCGGTGTTCACCACTCTGCCTGAAAGTGCTGAGATGTATGAGCTCAACGGCTGCAAGCTCCGAATTGAGGTAAAAAAACGTGGAGAAAAAAATGATCAAGTGGAACCCTGAACTTTATGGACGATCACTTCTGTGTCTGGAAGATTTGGCAGACAGTGAGATGCTCGAACTGGTTGATCTGGCAATTGAATTGAAAGCACGCCGCCGCGCCGGGGTGCGTGGCGATCTGCTGCAACGTCGTCATATCGCTCTGATTTTTGAAAAAAGCTCAACGCGTACACGTACCTCGGCTTCTATCGCGGTACGGGATGAGGGCGGTACCGCCGACTACCTTTCACAGAATGACATTCACCTCGGGGCTAAAGAGTCGGTAAAAGATACCGCACGCGTGCTGGGGCGCACCTTCGACGGCATTCTGTTTCGCGGTTTCTCTCAGGAGCGGGTCGCAACTTTGGCGCAGTATGCGGGTGTGCCGGTCTGGAACGGCTTGACCGATACCTTTCATCCGACCCAGATACTGGCTGACCTGATGACTATAAAAGAAAGTTTCGGACGGCTGCGTGGTCTGCGTGTGGCTTATGTGGGTGATGGACGCAACAACGTGGCCAATTCACTGATGATCGGTTGCGCCAAGGCCGGAGTCAACTTTGTCAACTGCACTCCGGCGCAGCTTACACCCGAGAGCGCCCTGGTCAGACAGGCAGAAGAGATTGCGCAGCGTAACGACGCTCAGGTGCAGGTCTGCTCCGATCCCTTTGAAGGTGTGCGCGGAGCTAATATAATTTATACCGATGTCTGGGTTTCCATGGGTGAGGAGAGCGAGAAGGAGAAAAGGCTCGAACTGCTGCGACCGTTTCAGGTGAATGAAGCTTTGGTCAGGGCCACCGGTGTGGATCAGGATCAGTTCATCTTTCTGCATTGTCTGCCGGCGTTTCATGATCATGAGACCGCGATGACCAGACAGAGTGGTGCTCTTGAGGTGACCGACGATGTTTTTGAAGCTCCCTTCTCCAGGGTTTTTGACGAGGCTGAAAACCGTATGCACACTATCAAGGCACTCTATGTTTCCGCTTTAGTTGATGGGGCGGTGCTGTAGAACCGCATTTTCAGCTGATTAAACAGAGTGTTTGTCAGTCGCCGCTTCTTTGATAAAGAGAGGGTGGCCGGGAATGCACAGGAGGTAAAGTTATGAAAAAGAAGATGTCTGAAATATCCTGGGATGATTTTCAGCGACTTCCGTTTGTTGAAAAGGCACCCTATCTGTTACAGGATGACGGTGCGCCATATCACACGCTTTTTGCGCAACAGTTTGATTATGCGGTGCTGGAGCGTCTAACCGTGCTGACCAATTGTATCCGCAAAATTTCAAAGAGTCGTGCCGGGGCCGATTTCTTGCGCTCGCTGATTGCCGATAAACGCGCAATGATCTACTTCTCTCAACCCAGTTCACGCACCTTTCTTTCGTTTCTTTCGGCCTGTCAGATACTTGGAATTCAAACCGGTGAGGTGCGCGACACCTCGACTTCATCCGAATTTAAGGGAGAGTCGCACGAGGATTCCGTACGAACATTCAGCTCCTACTTCGATCTGATAATAATGCGTTCGCCCGAGAAAAGCCTGGCAGAGAAAATGTCGCACGCACTTTCGGTGTCAAACCGTCCGGTACCCATCATCAACGCCGGTTCGGGCAAGGATCAACATCCGACTCAGGCATTGCTCGACATCTATACCCTGTTGCGGAGTTTCGAGAAGAAAGGCGGATTGAAGAACCGCACCATTGTTTTCTGCGGCGATCTGCTGCGCGGACGTACAGTGCGTTCACTCTCGTATCTGCTCACCAATTACACAAATATAACCCAGATTTTTGTGGCACCGCCGCAGTTGCAGGTCGGTCAGGATGTACTGGATATTCTCTCCGACCATGATGTAACCTATGAACTGACCGACGATCTGAAGTCGGTTCTGGCCCAGTCTGATGCGGTTTATATGACCCGGATTCAGGATGAGTGGGATGCTTCAGAGGGCGAAAGTGCCGGGATCGATACCAGTAACTTCAAATTCGGAGCGGCTGAGCTGGCATTGCTGCCGGCGGATGGAATAATTATGCATCCGCTGCCGCGACGCGATGAAATTTCCATTGAGGTCGATAATGATCCGCGTGCGATGTTCTGGCGTCAGATGCGCAACGGGATGTGGATCCGGTCGGCACTGATTGCTATGACTTTCGGTTTTGAGCGGGAGATACTGACTTATCAGGGATAGAGCAGTCAGAAATAATGGTTTTTCTAAAAAAATCGGATTACAGTTGCTGACGGCACAGGATCGGAAGTTGGATTGCGGGATTTTAATGTGAAGGTTGATTCCGGAAAACAGGCGGAGCTGTTTGATACGTTTTATCTCGCGCCGTTGCGGGGTGTGACTGTGCGGGTTTTTCGCCAGGCCCTGGCCGAGTGTTTCGCAGTGCCTGATCTGGCGGTTGCGCCCTTTATCCCGACCGTGGCGGGCAGCAGAGTCAAGCCGGGGTTGCTGAGCGATATTGATAAGTCAGCCGTTCAGTCTGTTCCTTTGATACCGCAGCTGATCGGCAAGGATGCCGACCAGTTGCGCGTCATGCTGCGCGAGTTTAAAAATTCAGGCTATCTGCGTGCCGACCTGAATGCCGGCTGTCCCTGGCCGTTTGTAATGAAAAAGGGACGCGGTTGCGGGTTGCTGCGCGATGTCGACAATCTCGCGCGTCTGTTGGAGGTTGGGTGCACCGAGATGGAAAAAGGCTTTTCGATCAAGGTGCGTCTGGGCATCGATGAGCCGGACCTGCTGCTGCGCAGCATGGAACTGATCAATCGTTTCCCGCTATGTGAGGTTACGGTACATGCGCGTACCGCCCGGCAGATGTATGGCGGCGAGGTCAGACTGGATGTGTTCGAAGAGATCGCGAAGTTCTGCCGGCATCCCGTTGTTTATAATGGCGATATACGCTCAGTTGATGATTTCCTGTTTCTGAAACAGCGTTTTCCACAGGTCAAGCGTTGGATGATTGGGCGCGGAATTTCGATCGACCCCTTTCTGATGGAGTCGGTCAAGGCGGGAGTGCAGGTCGGGCGGGATCCGGAGCGGCTGTGTGACTTTCTGGAACGGGCCCTGCGTTATTCGATTAACGAGATGTGTGGTGAACGTCAGGTGCTGGGACGCCTTAAAGAGCTGTGGAGCTATCTGCACACCGGTATGGCTGACGGAGTTCGCTTGTGGGATTCGATCAAAATATGCCGCACGGTTGCGGAATATCGACGTGTGGTGGCTGCAGCATTCGAGCGCGGGATTGTTTTTAAAATCAGGATCGCCTCCTGCCTGCCGCGTTGCTACTCTGAAACAAAGCTGCAGGGCGGATGATTCCATTCGCCGGATAGTCTCTAACCCAGCGTAGCCGCCTGTCTGCCGACAGGCAGAGAACCAAGCGGGGTCGTAGTTAAGATATTTGACATTTGTTTTG
>JAGYOL010000139.1 GCA_018399555.1 Kiritimatiellia bacterium
GCGGTGGTCTCCACAATGCCGAGTGCGGCCAGATAGTTGGTCAGTCCCTGACCGGTTTCAGCCTGCGCATCACATGCGGCGGCTCCGGCGCGACCCTGGAAAAGGGCTGAGAAACCGATTGCCAGACCGGCGAAAATACCAAGAATCAGCAGAGCCGGGCCGACTGTTGGCAGCGCCGCCTGCGGCCCCGATGCTTTGTTGAGCATCACAAACATCAGAATCATGCCGTAGAGGGTCTGCGTGATCGGTGCGCCGACAAACGAGAGCAACAGAAAGGGGGCGGCTTTGTTCTGGACATAACATTTCTTCCATGCTCCGACAGCCGACGCCGCGGCGGCGCCTGTGCCGAAAGCTGAACCTGTGGCACTGAGCGCCAGACATGCCACCGCTCCGGCAACTCCCATGGCCTGTGATAATTCTACATTCATTTTGTTTCTCCTTTTCGTTTTTCGAGTATCTGATTAAAGTTTCTGGTTATCTGCCTGTCAGAAAAAGTGACTGATATTCCATTTTAGCACTTGTCGCAGTTGCGTTTAAAAGGGGTGAAAGCGAACCCTGACCAGGTTATGCCTTTGTGGTTGGAAAACTCAAGCGTGTTGAGACGAACAGCGTGCACCAGCACACTGAGTCCGGCCATCGCGAAATTAAGAGCGTGCCCAAGCAGCAGGATAATAATCATACAGGGTATTTTAAAAACAGCATGCATATCCAGATCGAGAGCCATGTTGTTGAAATTTTCCGCCACCTTCACCGAAGCCAGACCGACTGCGAAAAGACGAACATAAGAGATGATGTCTCCCAGCGAGCTGATTATGGTCAACGGCAACATCCCCAGGTTGGCACCCTCGCTTTTGAGCTCGCTCTTTTTAAGCATGAAGACCGCTATCATCAGAATAGATACAGCCAGAACCGCTTTCATTGCTGTACCGGGTGCCGGCAACACCCCTACAACTCCGCCAGCTGTGAAATACATAAACCAGAGCACGCCGACCCAACCGATCTCCGCCAGAAACTTGCTGTCAGGAAAAAGAGATGCCGCATTCCAGATTCGTGCGATTGACAGATGTGCCACACCCAGAGTGAAACACAACAGCATCATGTTGCCGTTGCCGGTTTCGGCGTTTGTCAGCCAGGCACTTGCCGGATTGTTCAGGAAGGCGGGGTGAAAACCAAGCCAGGTGTTTGACAGCGCTCCCCAGACAATTGTGGCACCGGCAAAGACCTTGAGCAGCGTAAACGGTGCCCTTGGTGCTCGCCTGAATCTGTGCGCCGACCATAGCGTCAGCAGCAGAATGATAGCCCCGTAGCCGCCGTCGCCCACCAGCATAGCGAAGAAAATGCTGAAAAAACAGAAGAAGGGAACGCTCACATCCGCCTCGTTGTAAGCCGGGTTGATGCCGAGCGCACTGAAAAGAGATTGCATCGGCTTAAATCCCCGGGGAGGACGCAACAGAGTGGGAACCTGCTCGCCGGGCAGCGGGTCACGTACCAGCACACCCCAGTGCTTTTCATGTGCCTTTTCCAACAGACGTTCCTGCTCTTCACCAGGCAGCCAGCCGCTGATCCATACCAGATTTTCATTGGTGTGCGCACTGTCATGTGCGGCGATAAAGCAGCAGAAGTCACACAGTCGCTCGATCTCCGGTTTGAAGTCAATCCGTTCAGCGGCGTTGCCGAGTCGCTCGGTGATGTACGCGATCCTCGCCTGAGCTTCAGCGCATCTGTTGAGCATTTCCGAAAGACGCGCCGGCGGCGAAGGCAGTTCCTCACAGCCCTCCGGCAGCTGACCTTCTCCAATCAATACGCCGTAACGATAGTCTTCACGTTCACCGAAATACTTTATCATCAGATCTTCCGGCAGTGACAGCTGACGGTGCAGCGAGTAACGGAAGAGCTTGATTTGAACCCCGCTCTTCGTAATTTGGCGCGGCAGTTCAGGGTCAAATTCGCCGAAGGGTTTGTATCGCTCGCAGATTTTTTTCAGTTTGAACAGCTGGTCGCAGATATGCCGCCGTTGCTCATCAAGGTCAATCACCGCCTCGATTTTGTGTTCCATCGATCCTCTGACAGCTGCCGGCTGCTGGTCGATGGACTTCGCGATATCATGATAGATGCGCCGGGAAACATGCGCCGCCGAGGCTGATGGCGCCAGCGGTTTGTGCAGATGACGCAGAATGTTGTCGGCCTGCCGAATTTCATCATATTCATGGCGGGCCTGCCGAAATTCCGGAGTTTCCGACTCGCCGAAACTCAGATGCACAGTGCCGAGATCACGTATGGACTCAATAGTTTTGAGTTTATCGGTTATCACGCTGACAACGGTGATATGTTTCATCGGAACAATCATGCCGCGTCCTCCTCATCCCGCGCCCTGGAACGCCCTTTGGCAATCTTACCGCGTGTGACCGCGGCAGTTTGCTCATCACCGATGGCGATTTTGATCACCCGTATGTTTTCCCTGCATTCGGGAATCTTGACCTTCTCGAAGAGGTTAACCCTTTGCGAAGTGGTGTTGAGTTCGCTTGTGATCAGATCACGCTGCCGTTCGAGCACGGCGCGCCGCGCTTTGAACTCCAGCATGACGGTAATCATGTTCACCCCGTCGTCGATCCAGGCCGGTGTTTCAAAAAGGTCAATCTCGCTTACCTCCAGATTCAGATCCCTGTAAACCGGAATTGTGACACCGGCGATGTTGCTGGTGTCGGTGCGCACGCCGTTAAATTTAATCAGTTTATGCAGCGTTTCATCTGCGTCGGCAAAGAGGGCTACCCAGCTTTCAAGTTCATGCATTGCGGTTTCCTGCTCGCGCTCCACCTCTTCCAAACGCGCTGTAATTTCAGCGATCTCAGCCTGGAGCTGCTGTTTTTTAAGTTGCAGCATCGGCAGAAAACGCTCAAAGCGTTTCAGCGCATCGGTCTGTGCTTTCAGCTCAGTCTTTGTGAGTTTAACTTTGGCCATTTTCATTCACCGTAGTTACTCGTTATCCTTTGCTTCGGTGTCGGCATTCTTGCTTTCAGCCGGTGCTTCAGCCTCGTCGGCTACATCCGATTGCGGCTCTGCCGCATCCGCCTGCGTTTGCGTCTCTTTCGGCCAGAACTTTTCGGCCAGTTTGGAGGGGATGCCGGCTTCGTTCGCTTCAAAACAGTCGGCCAGTATGCGCCAACCCAGATCTAGAGCCCGCTCCAGCGGAATATTGACTGATAAATCCATCATTTCACTTTCAAACCGCTCGCCGTATTTGAGCAGCTTCTCATCCCATTCGCTCATCCGAAAGCCCATCGACTGCTTCTCCTGGGTCTCTTTGAATGAAGCGTAGAGCTTGATCATGGCGTCCATGATGGTGCGGTGGTCTTCGCGTGAATCTTTGTTGACCTGCTGTTTGAGACGGCTGAGCGAGCCGAACGGTTCGATTCGTCCGTTACGCAGATAAAACTGACCTTCGGTAATATACCCGGTGTTGTCCGGAACCGGATGTGTCACGTCATCACCGGGCATGGTTGTCACTGCTAGAATCGTGATCGACCCAGCACCCTCGAAATCGACCGCTTTTTCGTAGCGTGCCGCCAGCTGTGAATACAGATCGCCCGGATAGCCGCGATTGGAAGGAATCTGTTCCATGGTGATGGCCACCTCCTTCATGGCGTCAGCAAAGCTGGTCATATCGGTGAGCAGCACAAGCACCTTTTTGCCGTCAAGAGCGAATTTCTCGGCGGTGGCCAGCGCGATATCCGGCACCAGCATACATTCAACGATCGGATCCGAAGCAGTATGCACAAACATCACCGTGCGTGAGAGTGCCCCGTTTTCATCAAGGGTGTCGCGAAAGTATAGGTAGTCGTCATATTTCAGGCCCATGCCTCCCAGTACGATGATATCGACCTCGGCCTGCAGCGCGATGCGCGCCAGCAACTCGTTGTACGGCTCCCCGGCGCGGGCGAAAACCGGCAGTTTCTGAGACTCAACCAGCGAGTTGAAGACGTCGATCATCGGGATATTGGTCCGTACCATATTGGTCGGGATGATGCGTTTGGCGGGGTTGACCGAGGGCGTACCGATATCAATCAGATTATCGTGCAGCTCCGGCCCTTTGTCGCGTGGCTTGGCCGCTCCGGTAAATGAGCGTCCCAGCAGTGCGTCGGAGAAGGGTACGCGCATCGGTGCACCCAGAAAGCGCACACGCGCGTCGGTCGCGATGCCCCGCGCTCCCGCGAAAACCTGAAGCGTCACACTCCCTCCGTCCAGCTTGATCACCTGTGCCAGCGAGGTGCCGGTGCGTGATGTAACTTCGGCCAGTTCCCCGTATTTGACGCCATCGGCCCGTAGCGTGACTACACTACCTGCCAGATTGTCAACAGTGTGATAAACTTTATGCATTGGCAGCGGCCTCCTCAATCTTCTTGAAAATCGCATCACGGCGTTGTTCATACTCGGGTAAATCGGAATCGATCTGATTCCAGTCGATAAAATCCTGTGTCAGGCTCTGGAAGAACTTGCGTGCTTTCGCCTTGTCGCTGTAGGGATACAGGCTCAGCATAGCTTTTTCCACTACATCGAACATATCACGCTGACGCTCAGCGGGAGTGGCTGCATCGACCTCGTTGAAGGCGTTCTGCTGCAGATAAACCGCGTCCAGCATTTCGCTTTTCAAATAAATTATGAAGTCGTTGATGCTGGTGCCCTCTTCGCCCACGACTTTAATCATCTGGGACACGTCGTTGCCTTCGCGCAGAATCACCCGTAGTTTTTCAACCCGTTCACGCTCCAGCACACTTGGATATTTGCTCCAGCTGTCAAGAGGGTCAATAGCCGGGTAACGACGTGCGTCCGAACGGGCCCGTGAAAGTCCGTGAAATGCGCCGACTACCTTGAGCGTGGCCTGCGTTACTGGCTCATCGAAATTTCCGCCGGCAGGCGAGACGGTACCGCCGATCGTGACCGATCCGAACGAGCCGTCTCTGAGGCGCACATATCCGGCACGTTCATAAAAGTTTGCAATCAGCGACTCCAGATAGGCGGGGAAAGCCTCTTCACCGGGAATTTCCTCCAGCCGTCCGGATAGTTCACGCAGTGCCTGCGCCCAGCGCGAAGTACTGTCGGCCAGCAACAGAACATTCAATCCCATTTGACGGTAGTAACTGGCCAGTGTCACACCGGTGTAAACCGAAGCTTCACGGGCCGCTACCGGCATTGATGATGTGTTGCAGATGATGATCGTACGGTCCATCAGCGATTTGCCGGTGCGAGGGTCTTTGATCTCCGGAAACTCCCGCAGGGTTTCAACCACCTCGCCGGCACGCTCGCCACAGGCGGCCAGCACCACGATGTCAACGTCGGCATGCCGCGAAGTAGTCTGCTGCAACACCGTTTTGCCGGCTCCAAAGGGCCCGGGAATACAGTAGGTGCCGCCCAGTGCCACCGGGAAGAAGGTGTCGATTGCACGAACCCCCGTTGTCATGGTTTCACTTGGACGCAGACGCTCCTCAAAACAGCTGATCGCTAGCTTGACCGGCCAGCGCTGCATCATGGTCACCGGAACGTCGTGACCCTCCGCATCGGTCAGCACCGCTATCTCCTGTTCAACCGTATAGCTGCCCGCCGCTGTGATTGATTTCACCGTATGGGGCCCTTTCAGAGCGAAGGGCACCATGATGCGGTGTTCAAAAATTCCCTCGGGTACAGTTCCGAGTGTGTCACCAGCTGTCAGCCGGTCACCCTCGGATGCTTTGGGCGTGAAATCCCAGAGTGTCTCGCGATCCAGTGCCGCAAGATAGGTGCCGCGCTGCAGGAAGAAACCGCACTGTTCCGCAAGCTGCGGCAGCGGATTCTGCAAACCGTCATAAATCTGTTTCAACAGCCCCGGTCCAAGTTCAGCCGTCAGCAGATCACCGGAAAAATCAACTGGATCATCAATTTGCAGGTCGCGAGTATCCTCAAAAACCTGCATGTCGGCCACACGTCCGCGGATACGGACAATCTCGCACATCAGTCGCTGCTGATTGTCATTATCGCCGATGCAGACGTAACCGACCTCGTTCTGAGCAACAGCACCTTCAAAAGACACGCTGATCATGTTGCCGTTGACACCAACAATCTTTCCTTTAGTTTCCATAATATCCGCCAGTTATTCTACTTGTGGGTTCCGGTTCAAAATAATCAGAGGTTGATCTCTACTTCAGTGAGGTTGTCAAATGACTCGTGCCCTTTCTCAGGGGTGCGTTCGCTCCAGCGTGTCACAATTGCGAGCTTGACGGCATAAGCGAAAATAGCCTTGACGCTCAAGGGGTCTGTTCCTTGCAGTTCCTCCACGCTTTCCCAGCGTAGCTGGTCGAGTTTCAGTTCCTTGTCCAGAGGGCTGCTCTCCTGAAGCGCATCCTCAACATCAGATACAATCTTCCTGTCGCAGCCGTGAGCGTAGCGGGTGTGAAGTGAAGGATCAATGCCCGCTGAGCGTGCGCGGAAATGCACGACCGCATTGCGCAGGATGGTCTCTTTGTCCCGCCAGGCACGAGCGAAGGGATGGTCACAGGTATGGCCTTCGGTCAACCCTTCGACCACAGAGTAATCTTGCGCACTCAGCCAATCCCGGCAGCACTCCAAAAACTCAGCGACGCTTAAAGGAGGCGCCGAGTTCAGCTGGATGGCCGGCAGGCTTGCTAGGAGATAAAGAATACTCATGATTCAAGAAGTCTGGTTAGTCCGGGCCGGAGTTGCTTCGCAAGGGTTTCAACGATCGCGCCGCCGGTGAAATCATGCTCGATCCGTCCGTCGGCAAGCTTGACGCGAAAACCCGTGCCGGTTGTTTTGTCGGTTACAATTTCAACGCCCTGCCCGGCGGTGGAGGCCAGCTTGGCGCGCAATGCTTCGGCCATCTCTTCCGCCACCCCGATCTCGAGCGACTGGCCATCCTGAAGATACGCCTTGACCGCCTCTGTT
>JAGYOL010000014.1 GCA_018399555.1 Kiritimatiellia bacterium
ACCGGGTGACACCCTCTATTGCTGCGTCTCAGTAAAAGAAGGTGCAGGAAAACCTCTTGATGAATGCGAGATGATCACGGCCCGGTTAACGTTGCTCGGCGCTGACGATTTCAAGGATTTGAACAATGAGGAACCCGGCAGGCTTGTTGCGGTCAGGCGGAGGCGGATGTTGCGGCTTTGTGATCAAGCTCTGGATCAGGGCGGCGTTTTGAGCCAGGAGGACCTTTCGGTTCTTTTGATGAGTGATGTCAAAACAGTCAGACGGGACATTGCAGCCCTGAAGATGGTTTCGTCATTCACATAAACGCTCAACCTCGGCCAGCGAGTGGTTCATATGATCACGTTCATCCAGTCCGACCCGTCTGATCAGATCTCCGAGTGTTTTTTGGCGGGGATAGAACTCATCAAACCAGATGCTCTCAACCGGTTCATCGTCAAATTCAGGATGCTCCTGCGCGAAGCGCATATACTCATGCTCGGCATGACTCTCGAAGGCGGCATTCATTTTGAATGACCAGCGCGGATTAAGCCGGTACATGATGCGCGTCAGGTAGTAATAGACAAAGGTCATCTTGCGCGGCAGAAGAAAGTGCTTGAACCAGCCGAGTCTGATATTTTTCTGTTGACACATATCCGCCCAGAGTAGCATGTGCCACTGCTCATTATCCTGAGCTTCGCGGCCCATATCGATGTGACGCAAAGCGTCTCTAACGCTCTTCTCCGGCACAGCTCTGGTGCCGCAGTAAAGCCGCGACAGCTTTTTATAAGCACCGTTCTCCCAGGCCCAATAGGGATAGCGTGCCAGTATTTCAAGCACCAGTACCTTGGGCAGAGTGCGTCCTTTGCCGTAGAGGATATCCATGCTGAGGAACATCATTCGCAGAATAGCGTTTGCCGACAGTTTCGGAGTGGCCAGCGTTTTTTCCTGCTCCGCCTTCAAATCCAGCTCTTTACCCATTGTATAGATATTTTGTGACATTGCAGTTTCTCCGTTTTTAAAGCTTGGCCTCTACAGTTTCGGTTAAAACCGTCGCAAACCGCGATCTGCGAGGGTCCTCGGCTTAACCGGCCTTGAGTGTTGTATTGATCATCTCAGGAGTGACATTGATAGTTTTGCGTCCTTTACCCGGTGCCTGATACATGATGTCCAACATAAAGGCCTCCATGATGGCACGCAATCCGCGGGCTCCGGTTTTGCGTCGCATGGAAATCGCGGCGATATTTTGCAACGCACTCTGTGAAAAGCTGAGCTTGATGCCCTCCATCGCCAGAAGCTTCTGGTACTGGCGCAACAGACAGTTATCGGGTTCGGTCAGAATACGCACCAGATCATCCTCAGTCAGCTCTGATAGCGAAGAGATCACCGGCAGACGTCCCACAAACTCGGGAATCAAGCCGTATTTGATCAAATCTTCAGGCTGCACCGAACCGGCGGAAACCTGCGAAGCCAGATTATTCTCCCGCTCCTTATTACCCTCCGCCGTATTGTAACCTATGCTGTTACGCCCCTTGCGACGTGCCACAATATCATCCAATCCCACAAAGGCACCGCCGCAGATAAAAAGAATATTGCCGGTGTTGACGGCGAGAAGCTCCTGCTGCGGATGTTTGCGTCCGCCTTTGGGCGGCACATGCGCGATCGTTCCCTCCAGAATCTTCAAAAGCGCCTGCTGCACGCCCTCACCGGAAACATCCCGTGTGATGGAAACATTCTCGGTTTTACGTGCCACCTTATCGATTTCATCGATATAGATAATGCCCCGTTCAGCGCGTTTAACATCCATGTCGGCGGCCTGCAGCAGGTAGAGCAGAATATTTTCAACATCCTCACCCACATAACCGGCTTCGGTCACGGTTGTGGCATCGGCAATCGCAAAGGGAACATCCAGCATTCGGGCCAGAGTTCTGGCGAAAAGGGTCTTGCCGCAACCAGTCGGACCGATCAGCATGATATTGCTTTTCTCTATCTCGACATCTCCGAACTCAGCCATCAGTTTATTATCACCGCCACCGGCATTCTGCTGCAACCGTTTATAGTGGTTGTGCACCGCCACCGAGAGCACCTTTTTTGTGCCGTCATGGCCGATTATGTAGCGATCAAGAAAATTTTTGATCTCCACAGGTGCCGGCACTTTGAGCTCAGACAGTTCAGCCGCTGCGCTTTCAGAGTCCTGCTGTATGATTTCGTGACAAATCTCCACACAGAACTCACAGATGTTGGCCTGCGGTCCGGGTATAACCATCACACCGTCCGCTTCACTTTTACCGCAGAACGAACAATGAATCTGCTTACTGCTACGCGCCATATATTTAAACCTCACACCCCTTCTCAAGGGGTATACTTATGTGTTGAAACTTCACTTGTCAGGGAATTGCCTGCCTGATTGCGCTCAAGGCTGTTCCAATTCAGGTATGCCTGCTTAAAACCTCATCCACCACACCATATTTACAGGCCTCTTCGGCAGACATAAAAAAGTCACGTTCTGTATCTTTAGTAAGCACCTTGACGGTTTTACCGGTATGGAATGAAAGAATATCATTCAATCTGCTCTTCAGTCGCAAAATTTCCTCGGCTGCAATTTGGATATCGGAAGCTTTGCCTTCTGCCCCTCCCCACGGCTGATGTACCATAATACGGGAATTAGGCAGGGCGTAACGTTTACCCTTGGCACCGGCCGTGAGCAGAATAGCTCCCATACTGGCCGCCTGACCTACGCAGTAGGTCGCGATATCGCACTCGATAAACTGCATCGTATCGTAGATGGCCAGACCGGCGGTCACGCTGCCGCCCGGCGAGTTGATATAAACCGAAATATCTTTTTTGGCATCCTGCGACTGCAGAAAAAGAAGCTGCGCGATGATCAGGTTGCTGATATCGTCGTTTATTCCGGTTCCGATAAACACAATTCTATCCTGCAGTAAGCGGGAATAAATATCATACGAACGTTCTCCGCGTCCGGTCTGCTCGACCACCATCGGGATCAGCATTGATGCGCGTTCGGTTTCATTCATCATTTTATTACTCCTTGTGACGGCGTCCTATTTAGCTTCCTGCAGCAGGAACTCCATCGTTTTGTCGAAAACAACCTGTTGTTCCACAACATAGGAAGAGTCGTTTTCAGCAAGCTTCGCACGAAGCTCTTCAACCTTCATGCTGTATTCATCAGCCATCGCGGCATATTTATCGGCGATTTCATCCTTCGAGGCTTCAATTCCTTCCTGTCCGGCAATTGCCTGCATAATATAACTCAGCCGCAGCTGATCGGTTGCCCTTTTGGTGGCATCCTGCAAAAAGCGGTCTTTGTGTGCGGTTATCTCCTCTTTCTTCATGCCATGATACTGGGCCCGGCGCAACATCTGATCCAGAACATTGTTGACTGAATCGGCCAACTCGGATTCAGGCAAATCGAAACTCGCCTTTCTAAGCAGATGGGCGGCCACCGTATCTTTGCGCCGTTCTTCCTCGGCCTCGCGGGCACTCTGCAGCATCCTCTTCCGTACATTCGCTCGAAAATCCTCCAGGCTCTCCTGCTGGGCCTGCTTGCATAACTCATCATCGTTCGGACATATCTGCTGACGGATCGACTTGACCTTGACCTCATAAACCGCCTTGCAGCCATGCAGCTTTTCAATCGGATGAGTTTTTGAAAATTTGAATTTAATGGTCTTTTCTTCACCGCTGCGTAACCCGATCAGCTCATCGACGATCTCAGGTATAAATTGAGACTCCTCGACCTGAAACCAGAAATCCTGCGCTTCAGAGATACGCTCCGCTTCAGGAACAACCTCTTTAACCGGCTTGCCGTCGATGGTGCCTGCATAATCAATGCAGACCAGATCATTTCGGGAGATCGCATATTCATCTTCGGCATTTTCAAATTTCGCAAAAGCCGCCCGGATCCTTTCAATATAGCTGTCGACCTCCTCATCGGTGACTGCCGCCTCCTGAGGCTTCACGGCGATACCCTTATATTTCGGCGCTCTCACCTCAGGCTCGATATCGGCCACCAGGGTGAAATTCAGCCCGGTTTCCGGTGAAAACTGCACATTAACAATATCTCTGACCCTGACCAGTTTAATCTCCGCCTGTTTCAAAGCCTCGGGATACATTTTGCGACAGAGGCGGGTTTCGGTCTCCCGGTTTATATCGGCACCGAAGATATGCAGAACCTTTTCCATCGGCGCCCTGCCTTTTCTGAAGCCCTTGATCTGCCCCTCGCGCAGATATGTGTTCAAAACATTTTTATACTCTGCTCCGGTCTCGGAAGAATCGGCCTTAACGGAAATATTCACCCTGCAGGCACCAGCCGGCTTGACATCGACATTCATTTAAAATCCTTTCCTTTTTTCTGGCAAAAAGAGTTCGAGATTATAACAGCTCATGAAACAAAAAACAAAAAGTTTAAGCGGTAACTTGAGCTGGTAGCAGCAAATACAGCAGAGTAAACTACAATCTACTGGCTACAAGCTAGGTTGTGGGCACAGCCCGCGTTAGAGATATACTCGACCGGCAGTCCGCACCAACCGGCTTACGCCTCCTTAATCCCGATTAAAAATTCCGCGTTGCTTTGCGTCTTCTTAATACGCTTGACGATCATCTCCATCGCTTCCACCGCCGGTATGCCGTTGAGTGCACGGCGCAGTGTCCAGGTACGGCTCAACTCATCGGGATAGAGCAGCAGCTCCTCTTTGCGTGTGCCGGAACGCTCGATATTGATCGCCGGAAAAACGCGTTTGTCAACCAACGAACGGTCCAGACATAGCTCCATGTTGCCGGTCCCTTTGAACTCTTCAAAGATAACATCATCCATGCGGCTGCCGGTTTCCACCAGTGCGGTCGCGATGATCGTGAGGCTGCCGCCGTTTTCAATATTACGCGCCGCGCCGAAGAAGCGTTTGGGTTTGTGCAACGCGTTGGCATCCACACCGCCGGACAGAATTTTGCCGGAATTAGGCTGAACGGTATTGTAAGCACGCGCCAGGCGAGTGATGCTGTCCAGCAGAATCACGACATCCTTGCCGTTCTCCACCTGACGTTTGGCGACCTCACTGACCATTTCCGCAACCTGAACGTGGCGCTCCGGAGCTTCATCAAAGGTCGAACTCAGCACTTGCGCCCGAGTATTGCGCTGCATATCGGTCACCTCTTCGGGGCGTTCATCGATCAGAAGAATAAAGAGTTCGGCGTCAGGATGGTTGTCCGAAATCGCATTGGCGACTTTCTGCAGCAGCACAGTTTTGCCGGTTCGCGGCGGCGCCACAATCAAGCCGCGCTGGCCAAAGCCAATCGGCGTGAAGATATCCATAATGCGCATTGAAACTTCCGCCGGGTCCGTTTCCAGTCTGATCCGTCGATCCGGAAAGAGCGGCACCAAATTCTCAAAATGGATGGTGCGCCTTGCCATATCAGCGGTTTTGCCGTTGACACTATCAACTTTGTTCAGCGCGAAAAACTTATCCTTGTCTTTAGGATCACGCACCGGACCCTCCAGCACATCACCGGTACGCAGCCCGAAGCGACGAATCTGAGAGGGTGAAACATAAACATCCTCCGGACATTGCAGATAATTACTGCGCGGCGAGCGCAGAAAACCGTAGCCATCCGGCAATATTTCGAGCACACCGCTGGTAATCACTGTGCCGTTGCGTCGCAGATAGCTGCGGATGATTTCAAAAATGATCTGATGTTTTTTCAGCGAAGCCAAATCTTCAGGGTCGGCCTGCGGCAGCATATCCATCAGCTCAGCCACACTCTTTTTTTGCAGAGCCGCCAGATATAAATCCGGCAGACTTTCCGCCACCGGCGGCGTGTAGACATCGACAATTTTTTCCTGACCGCCCCGCTGAACCGTCTGCTGTGATGAGTCGTTTTCAGCTGTGGCACTGCGGATGTTCTTCTGCTCTATCGGCTCAGAAGAACCCTTTGCATCACTCTGACCTTTTCTGCGGGATGATCCCGAAGCACCTTTGGGACGAGCACCGCGCTTGCCTGAATTCTGCTGCGACGCCGTTGAACCGCCGCGCACAGGACGGGCCACACCGCGTCCAGACCGTCCGCCGCTCTCACCGGTTTTCCTCTCGCTACCGGTAGGTCGGTTCACCGTGCCTGCCATTGAGCCGGGTGTATATCTGGTCCATTTAACCGGGCCGGCTGAGCTTTCACGCTGTTTTTCGGTATTGGTATTATTTTCTTTATGTTCACTCTGCTTGGAATCTTTGCTCTCTTCTGCACTCATCCGTACCTCTTTTTCAGGAGAGATCCAACTCTCTCCGCTTCCATTTTAAGCGCTTCCACGCTCCCGTTGTTTTCAACTGTTATATCGGCCCGCCGACTCTGTTCTACGGCGGGGATCTGCGCGGATATCCGCGCCTCCGCCTCATCCACGGTAAAACCGCGTCTGCTGACCAGGCGTCTGATCCGCTCTGCGTGCTCTGCAACCAGAGCCACCACGCATTCGTAACGATCCTCCCAGCCCAGCTCGTACAGTAGCGGAATCACAACCAGAGGGATTCCCCGGTGCGAACCTTTAAACCACTGCTCAATATGCCGCTCCACCAAAGGATGCACAATGAAATTCAAAAGTTTACGAGAGGGTTCATCCGCAAAAACAAGCTCTCCCAGCAGTTTGCGGTCGACCGCTCCATCCTCCTGAATAACAGCGTCTCCGAATTCTCGACGGATAGGCTCAACTGCGGCTCCGCCCCGCGACTCAAGCGCATGAACTACAAAATCACAATCCAGAATATCAAACCCCTGTTCGCTCAGATAGGCACAGAACAGGGTTTTACCGCAGGCAATTCCGCCGGTTATAACAATTTTGGTCATGATATTGCGAACACCTTTTCAGGCAACAGCCGGGCTGGCCGTTTTGATGCGTAATCGATTACTTACGGAGAGCTATGTGTGCACAACCAGCAGGCAGTAGTCACACTCCCCTCAATCGGTTATGCCATCCATTACGCAACACGGCAACGCCCGGTTTTTGAGCAAAAAAGGATGCCAAGCCTCATCGGATGACATCCTTTTTCAGCAATGACTCCGCATCGCCTCAGAATACCGGCTCTGCTGCGGGTGCAGGCGCCTCCGGTGCAGATGAGGCGGCGGCAGTTGTATCGCTCGGTGAAGATGCACCACCACCGCCGGACAGGATCGGTGAGGTCACTCTGCTGCCCTGCCCGATTACACGTCCGGCCGGATCAACAAGACGAGCTGTCACAAAGACAAGCAGGTTGCGTTTGTCGCTCTGTTCCGAACGGCTGCGGAAGAAACGTCCCAGGTATGGCAGATCACCCAGGAAGGGGATTTTGTCCTCAATGGTTACCCGGTTCTCATTGATCAGACCACCCATAACCACGGTTGCACCATTGTATATGGAAAGTTGTGTTGAAACCGAGCGTACCGGGAAGAAGGGCTGCTCCATCGGCAACTCTGTATATTCAACCTTCGACTCCTGCAGGAAAATTCCAGTAATAGGATCCAGCACACCGGATGGAACAGTTTTGGGAACCTTAGTGCCGTAGTTCTTCCAGACCGGCTCGGAAACAACCTGCGGATTAAGCAGCAGATTGATCATCTGTCCCTCGGCTGAAACCTCGGGCACCACCTGCAGAATCACACCGACCTCGCGCATTTCAAAGTTCTGAGGTTCTACTATCGCGAGCGGATCACCGCTGCTGCCGCCACTGATGCTGCCGCCGGTGTTACCCTGCTGCGACATGGTGACCTCGAACTCGGTCGGGTAGATATACTCTGTCACTACCTTCATCACCGCCTCCTGCCCGGACTTGGTCACCACCTTGGGAGCGGAAAGCAGATCGGAGTCGGAGCGCTGACTCAACATGTGCAGAATCA
Organism: Kiritimatiellia bacterium; assembly: GCA_018399555.1. Taxonomy (GTDB): domain Bacteria; phylum Verrucomicrobiota; class Kiritimatiellia; order RFP12; family UBA1067; genus M55B167. Next base: position 7,853 of record JAGYOL010000014.1, read on the forward strand.
TCGAAACATCGGCATTTCCCAGGAACGCGTTAACACGCATGAAGTTGTCGTTAATTGTCGTTCCTTCGGGCACAATCGGGTTGCCCTCGCTGCTCAGATAGCGCATGCCGGTACTGTAATTGTTGCCGTCTATCGCGCCGACGCTCATATTGTGCGTGCTACTGGGCACACTGCCGACAAGTCCCTCCAGCGGCACCGCGTGCGTTGTACCCACACCATCGGTGTAATAGCCGGTGCCAAGGCCCCCCGGCGCATTGTAGGGCGCATACTGAGTGAGCGGATTACCCGCTACATCAAAGAGCTGATTGCCGTTGGCGTCGTAAACCGGAACCAGATTATTGCTGTGCTCTTTGAGATTCAGCGCCTTATCCAGCAGACCGCCGGCGTCAAAACTGAAATCGCTGTTGAGCAGCCACTCGAAGCCCAGTGAATTCAGATCGTTCTGAGAGACCTCAACAAAACGGGCTTCGATCTCAATCAGACGCGGAGTGACATTCAAATCTTCGAGCACCCGCTCAAAACTGGCCAGCTGATCGGATGTGTTGGTTACTCGCAGTTTACCAATGGTAGCCATATAGGATATGGATGATCCGTCAGGCCACTGCACTCCCATATCTTCGAAGAACTTCTTCCAATCCTGCTTTTCGCCCATGTCAGAGGTGGTCATGAAGGTGTCGGTGCCGGTGCTGGTGCTGCTTCCGATCTCGCTGGCCGCCGCTCCCAGACGCTCGGTCAGGGTCGGCAGAACATTGTAGGCGCGGGTGATCAGCTCATCATCGGGATCATTCATCGGCACAATCATAACGATATTACCGCGGATGCGGAACTTCATGCCGGTTACATCGCATACCAGTTTGAGGGCGTCATAAAGACTGATGAAGCGTGCGCTCATCGCCTGAATCTGCGGAACTCCGCCACTGGAGGATGTTGTGTCGGCAGCGGCAGCAAAGGGATCGTTGCTAATTTCCGCAGTCTCATCCTTAGGCGCATTGCTACCCAGTTTGAGCACCAGGTTCACGCCGCGCTGTTCCACCGGAATCTCCGGATCGTCATAGTCGCGGCTGGCCTGCTTGAAGAAATCGACAGCGTCGATGATGGTGGCCGGTGGACGGAAACTGACTTCGGGTATAATAATTTTCTGCAGTTTCTCAGAGATGATCTGCTCGTTTGTGCGTCCGGTATTGATCTCGACTTTATCGGTTTTACTAGTCAGCTCGTTCGCACTGTCGGTAACCTGCTTGCTGTTGATCGCATAACGCTCGGGGGTCCAAGCGTCGCGCACGTCGCGGATCATCAGTGTGCGGGTCGCTTCAAATTCAAGGTCCGCCACCAACTTGTCGCGATCACCGATCAGCTTGCGCAGACGCATAGCTTCGCTGTTATTGGGAAATTCGCGCAGAACCAGCTCGCACTCTTCAAGTGCCTCGTCGTAATAACCCAGAGTGTAGTTCTGGCGGGAGAGGCGCAAACGGCGACGGATCAGATCGCGATCCTCCTTGTGACCCTCCTCGTTCATCACATGACTCACTTCGCTGGCATCTTTTTCCGCCTTTTCAGGCTCGCGGCGCAACAGATCAACCAGATTCTGCGCTTTGGGGTGTCCGCGTTCCAAGGCCTGGCCAGCCAGCAGCAGAGCCTGTTCATACTTATGCGATCTGTAGGACTGCATGGCCTCCTCGTAATACGCATCACGCATGCCCTGGCGGGCCTCGGCGATGGCAGCCTCGGTTGACGGACGCGCCACAATGTAGTCCAATGCCTGTTTATACTGCTCGCGGGCCTTCTCGTATTCCTTTTCCTTGAAAAGTTGGCGGGCATTTTCGAGCGAATTCATGCCATGATTGTCCAGTGACTGACGGCGAATGGTTTCGAGTGTCATCAGCTCCGAAATAATCGCGGCCTGATCCTCGTTGCCGCCCTGCGCTGCAGCCGTTTCTTTTTTCTCAGCCGGCTTCTGCGGGGCGGGTGCAACAGCTTCGGCAGCCTTTTCGGGCTCCTTCGGCTCAACCTGCTCCTTTTGCACTGCTGCCTTAGGCTCCGCTTTGGCAGCAGGCGCCGCTTTCTGAGCAGGAGCAGCCTCAACAGCTTCACTCTTATCCTGTTTAGCAGCCTGCTCTTCAGCCGGCTTCCGGACTTCAGGCTTCTGGGCGGGTTTGCCTCCCAAATCCTGCAGCAACGCTTCAAGAGCATCCTGAGCTTGCACATTGATTATTGCACTCAGTGCAACAACACCTAAAACTAACAACCACCTTAATCTGTACGTCATACGGAGAGACTCCTACATTGGCAGGAAACAACCTGTTAATTCTTCAAATTGAGATATGAATATACCTCATAACGGGACAACTAATCAAGCTTAGTAATAACTTTTTGTTTACCAGTTGACTCATTCTCCACAGTTACGGACGGAGTTTCGTTGTTGACATCAATCACACGGTAGCTTTCCTCGCGAACTTTCAGAGTACCGCCCTTAACCGCCTTGTATTCGGTATTGTCGAGCGGCAGTCGGATCGTTGCTTCAATATCCGTATTCTTTCTGCCTTCATTGATTCTCATCGTCACCTCCTTGCCGTCTGACTTGCGCCTGACGACAACCGTCGAAATATCCACCGTCTGCTCGACATCGCCCATGCCTTCAATCCTGCGCTTTTCAAATTTCTTCTCGGCACTGACGGAGACCCAGCCGGTATCGCCGATAACCTCATTGGCCTTAACCCAGTAGGTGCGGCGCGGCTGGGCGACATTGAATGTCATCTGTAGCTTGCCGTCAGGCATCTTGTTAAGTCCGGTAAAGATAAAGGGTATTTTCACGCTGCGCACAGCCACCAACTCAAGAATTTCCATCAGCGGCGGATGTGATTTGGGATCATCCATGGCCGTGCCGGCTCTATACTCCACCAGGTTTGAGAAGCCGTCACCATCCAAGTCGAGCTCCGCGTCAGCCGCGACATTCGGGTTCAATCCGTATTTATTTTCGATATCATCCGGTATGCCGTCGTTGTCGCTGTCCTGCCCTGGCATTTTTTCATCCGGTTTACGTGGCTGTTCCTTGCCGCAGAAGGGGCAGCTGCGAGCGTCGTAGGAGATCGGTTTGCGACAACTCTCTTCGATGCACATGACGCGCCACTCGGGGGTTAGAAAACCGGCCTCTCCGGACTGCGGAGAATTGAGCGCAAGCGGTTTCCGGGCCTGACTGACTGCCTCATCATACCCGGCCATGTTTATCGGCTTCAGGGGCTCCCCGCTCGGCTTCAGGCTGGTAAGCTGATTGACAAAACGCTCTTCATCCTGCTGGCGATTCATGCCGGCATTAGTCAGATAAAAGAGCGAAATCACCAGACCGATCAGCACTACAACCGCGATCAGTTTGTCATATTGTCTTAAAAAAGGAATTTCACTGATAGGCTTCACTGTTGCTCCTAAACTCCTTCGAAGGTGTATACATCGATGACCAGCTTAACGCTGACAGGCGGATCGGTATTCGGATTTGTAACAGTGCGCTCGGCATACGAGAGCTGCGAGTGCGCTTTCTGCGCCTCGCCGGCCGCAACCGCACTCTTGGGCTTCTGCTCCATGACCGCTAGTTGATCACCGGTTTTCTTAAAGCTGTTTTCCGCAACCACCGTGAAAAGCTTCATGGCTGCCAGCCGGTTCAACGCGGTGACGTAAGCTTCGGGTGTGGCGGTGAACTCAAAGGTAAAACTCTCCTTGCTGACCAGACCGTCAGGCAATTCAAACTGAACCGGCGCGGAACCGGCCGCAGCAGGCTCATCATCTGCCGTTGAACTTCGGCGGCGGCTGCCGCGCCTTCTACTCTCTTCAGGTGCGGTCGTAACGGTTGCAGCACTGTCAAAAGTTTCGCGTGCAACACTGTCAACCGCCAGCACCTTGGCTCTGTAGAGCTCGTGGCTGATCTGCTCAATCATGCTCAGCTGTCTGTCCAGACGCGGCACATGCTCTTTTTCCGGCAGTGAATCAGATTCGCCCAGATATTGATCAAAACCGAAATTGAAACCGGGAATAACCACCTTGCCGCGACGGACACCCGGCTGCTGTGAAAGCCGACGCACTGTGGCCTGCAGCTTCTGTTTGAAGGTTGCCGGGGTCAGGTTGTTCGCCGGCAAATCCCCCTCATGCAGAAGTTCACCCGTTTTTTTGAGCCACTCCTCGACATCAGCCTTGTCCTGACGGATACGTTCGATATTAGCATCATCAGGAAAGACCGCATCCGCATAGATTTTTTGCAGCCGGTTGTAGTCGGCGTTACGACCTTCTGCGGCACCGCTTCTGTCCAGAACGGCCTTGATCAGAAGCCAGCCGACCAACATGCATGCCAACGCCGTCACGGACAGGATTACAATAGAGACTATCTTGTTGCGTTTCATCATTTTGCAGACCCCTCATCCGCGGAAGCCGAAGGCAACTTTGCTTTAATACTGAATTCTATCAAATAGGCTCCCCGGTCCTTGACACCGGTAATGGCGACATTCTCGGCACTGTCGCCGAACTCCGTCTGCGCCCGGATACGGTCGCGCAGCAGTTCAACCGCTGTGCCGCTCTGTCCCTGCGTAGCTGCTCTTTTCTGGACGTCCTCCAGTTTGTCGGCCCAACCGCAACCTGAAATATTCACCGCCGTGACGTTGCCGTTTTCATCCTTGTCTTCCGTAAAGCCGGTCAGCCACATTCCATCATAGAGGCTCTGCCGGATAGCCTGCAGCCGTTTTAGATTGGCGGTGCGCTGCTCAATCAGATAGGTGACGGCATCAGCCCGACCGACTACAACCGCTTTTTCGGCGTCCGCCGCCTGCAGTTCATTCTTTTTGGCGGTCAGTTTGTTAAGCTCTCTTTTAACCTGAGCACCCTGAGAAAGATAAAGATCGGTCATCTTCTTTTCGTAAACCGTCCAGATGCCCAGGCTCATCAGCAACCCGACAATCGCGAGACCGAAAAAGGGTACACGTTTCTTGAAGGACTTATGCCGGAGTATTTCAGGCGGCAGCAGGTTGATCTCAATCGGGCAGGCCAGTGAACGGCGCAGAGCCAGACCAACCGTTTCGGCGAGCATAAAGGCATCCATGCCCACCTGTCCGTCATCCAGCTTTTTACTGATTGATATATTCTCAAAGGGGTTGAGATACTGAACTTCAACTCCCAGCTTCTGACGAAAAAAGTCATCCAGTTTGGGAATGGCCGCTGTGCCTCCGGTCAGGAAAACTCTTTCCGGCGGGTTGCCGGTCTGCTGACTTCTGTAAAAATTGATCGAGCGGTTTATTTCAGCGTGAAGACGCGTAACCACATTGCGAATGATCTTTGAAATCCGCTCCTGTTTCTGGTTCTCAGCCGCATAAACCCCGCCCAGCGAAACATACCCCAACTCACGTTTCATCTGCTCGGCTTCGGCAAAGGAAACACCGAACCCTTTGGCGATGTCCTGAGTGATCGCATTGCCCGCCACCGGAATGCAGCGGCTGTATATCTTTTCGTCCTCGATAAATATCAGATTGGTCGAACGAGCACCGATGTCCAGCAGCAGTGTGCAGCCCGATAACTCAGGGTAATTATAACGCAGGCAGTTATACAGTGCCATGGGTGCCACATCGACAACCTCCGGTTCAATTCCGGCCATCGAGAGCTGATCGGTTACCTCCCGCACATTATCTACCTTGGCGGCCACAATCATTGCACACTGCTCACCGGTCGAATCATCCCCGATATACTGATGGTTCCAGACTATCTCGTCCATCGGGAAGGGAACATTCTGCTCCACTTCATATTCAACCATCTGTAGTAGCTTGTCTGCCTCAACCGCAGGCAACTTGACAAAACGCGGAAAAACGATTTGACCTGAAAGCGCAACGATCAGGGGAGCCGGTCGAATACCGTTGGCCCGCATCACCGCACGCAGTGCCACAGCCAGCTCCGGTGCTTCGCCACCCTCGGCGGAGGCACCCGCCGCTCCCATGCCGTAACGCAACAGCTCCGGCTGACTGCCGCGTTTAACCTGATATTCAGCAACCGTTAATTTACCCGCTCCGACATTGAGCGTCAGTATTCGATCAGAGGAGAACACTATTGCACCACCTCGTAGTCATCAATATTGATTAAAGCGAACGGAGTCTTCGATCGATCCACCAGGCCTTCTCGCCTTTTGACCTTGGGACTGTCCAGCACCGTGCTGTCCTTCCACCACTCCTCGCTGGGAAATTTGATTGTTGTCTCGGAGTTCATATCAGCAATCTCCCCCTCCTTGTCGATAATTTCAAGGGCCAGCGCAACCGGTTCGCCGTAACGTTCGATCTGACTGGGTGCTATCGCCACGCAACTCATGTGGTCACCTTTGGGGATATCGATATAACGGACGGTGGTTGTGTAAAAATTGAAAACCTCGTTGCCCTCTCTGTCCACGCCCTTGGTCATTACGTAGTAGTTGAAACTCAGTTCATCGGTCCACTCGGCGGATGTCGAGTATTTGACCTCGAAAAGCGCCCATTCGCGCGGTTTGCGTGACACCCTGCGCATCGTATTCTGTACCTGAACGTCAAACTCCGGTGTTCTGACCATGGCGGTCTTGTTGGGCGGCGGCATACGTTCAATTTTTATGCGGTTTTCCTCTTTGCGCGCCGCCGGAGCGGCGGCCCGGCGCAACTGCGCCGATGCTTCACTCACAATGAGAAACAACGTGAGTGTGAAGCAGAAAATGACGCGGCGATAAGCGGGTTTTGTCAGTTTCATCTCGGAACTCCTATCACTGTTAAATACCTAACACACAAAAAAATCCGTCATTTAGTATGAATAATTTAATGCTGAATGAGTCATAATGCAACAACGAATATCAAAAAGTTTGATTTTCTTTTTAAAAAACTGGATTTTTACTATGATTTAAACTCTTTACTACTCGATTCCTACCCGATTGCACATTTTTTAACTATCTTTTTTTGCCGAATTTCCTTTCAAGTTCGGTATAAGCGGTGAAAATCATCGTCGGTCTGCCCTGCGGAGAGGTGTAGGGCATCCGACATTCCGCCAGCCTGCGCACCAGTTTTTCCGCCTCTGCAACGGAATATTTGAAACACCCGGACGCACCGGTCCGGGCAATCGTGCGGGCAGTCAACTCCTCTCTCCATCTCACGGAACCGCGCCGCCGCCCGGAAGTCGCAATCTCGGCGGCAATGCCGACCAGCAACTCCCGGCTGTCTGTCTCCCCCAGCACAGCAGGCAGTGCCTCCACCATAAAGTGGTCGTCACCGAAATCCGCTATCCGGAAGCCCATAGAGTTCAGTGCCTCCAGGTTGCCGCGCAGACGCTCTGCATCCGCCGGTGCAAGCCGCACCGTTTGCGGGATCAGCAACTTCTGTGAGAGCGGCGGAGATTCCTCGTTATGCTCAAGCAGTCGCTCATACAGGATACGCTCGGCCGCCGCGCGCTGATCCACCGTCACACAGCCGCTGTCGGTCTCAAGCAGCAGATAACAACCCTGCAACTCACCGATCACGCGACACCACTTCCAGGGAGCCCCATCCTCCGGCAGCTCAATCAGCGGCGCGGAAACGGCTACTGGTGCAGCGGGCAGAGGCACGGCTGGCGATGCGAAACCCTGCTCGTAATCGGGCAGATGCTTCAGACCGACCCGCTCTTCTCTCTTTAAACCGGGTGCCCAAGCATCATGCCGCCGGGTTTTAACGCCGGAGGCTGCCGCTGCCGATGCCCTGTCCAGAGAGCGCAGCGTAACTGCGCCATCCAGTTCACCCGGCTTGACAATCCGGAGCTCCTTCCGCTGCGTTTCCGCCCCCACTACCCCCTTCAAAGCGGCACTTAACGCAGCAATCACAGCCTCCCGTACGCTCGATGACTGTTTAAAGCGTACCTCTTTCTTGGCCGGATGAACATTCACATCCACCAGCCCCGGTTCCATTTCGATAAAAAGAATTAAAGCCGGACGTGTCCCGCCGTCACGTATAGCGTAGGCCTGTCTGACCGCATATGTAATAACCGCAGCCGTTGCCGGACGCCGATTGACAAACACATACTGCTGTTCACGCTCACGTGCACCGGAACCCGGAACTCCCGCATAACCGTAAACACGTATACCCGCCATGCTGCTTTCGACCGGTTTAAGCTTCTCAACATACTCCGTCCCGAAAAGTTCGCGAACCCGGTCGCAAAGCAACGCTCCGGACGGCAGAGTGTAGCTCTCACGTCCGTCGCAGCTGAGTGTGAACCCAACCTCCGGATGCGCCAGCGCGTTACACACAAAGGCGTTTTTTATGTGACCCTGCTCGGTCTGATATGCCCTCAGAAATTTGCGGCGCGCCGGAACATTATAGAAAAGATCACGCACTTCAACCACAGTCCCGACCGGTGTGCCTATGTCGTTGACCGCTTGCAGTGTACCTCCCTGGAGGATCAGCTCCGTTCCTGCATCACTTTGTGAGTCACGGGTTTTCAACGTGAATCGACTGACCGAGGCTATGGAGGGAATCGCCTCACCCCGAAATCCCAGGGTGGCGATCCTTTCAATGTCATGCACATCTCTGATTTTACTTGTGGACTGCCGTTCTATGCACATTAAAGCGTCGGTGCGGTTCATTCCTCCGCCGTTGTCACGCACTGCGATCAGCTTGCGTCCCCCTGCGGTGATAGTGACTTCAATGCGTTCAGCCCCCGCATCGAGCGAGTTTTCGACCATCTCCTTCACCACGGAAGCCGGACGCTCCACCACCTCGCCGGCGGCCACCTTGTTGGCAACCTGCGCCGGCAGCACCCTGATATGTCCATCTTTTTGCATCAGGGTTTATCATGCCCGCAGCCCCATCTCCGGTCAAGCTCAATTTTTTTAATGCCTGGCACTAATTTTTAATGCCTGACACTAATTATAATGCCTGGCACTAATTCTTAACAATTCTCTGAGTGTTGGTTTATGCAGAAAGTTCTTTTCAGCGGCAGATAAACCGTTTAAATTACCTGTGTTATGGCCAAAAAGAAAAAAAAGAAGAACAAACCGTCTGTCAAAAAGGAAAGGCAAAACCGAAAAGCTGACACGCCAAAGCCGGAGACCATAACACCCTCGGGCGACTCTCAACTCACGACGAACAAGGGTGAGTCAGAGACCGAGGTGCCCCGGAATGTCGATCCACCGCCGCCGAATGATGAGCAATCCAAAGAAATTCCGGCGGCATCACAACCTCCCGGGAAAATTGCTAATCTGCCCCGGACAAACACCATTCTTGGAAAAATCGCCCGTCACGGCCGCCTGGACAAGCGCATCCGGCGCATGTTACCGGATCTGGTAAGTGTTCTGATCGCCCTAGTTGTGATCGTGCTCGGGAGCACTCTCTGGTGGCAACCGCCTCTGCTCACATCCTCTTTTCCCGTTGCCTCTTTCTCATATAAGGGAGGGCCAGCCCGGGCGGCCACCCTCTACCGTCCGGTCGCCATGCGGCAACGCTATTACATCCAACTGCCGGAAAAGATTGAAAACCGCTACGAGTGGTTTGCCGTCGACCGCCGCCGCGAGGTTGTCGCCCTTTCCAAAGAGCCACAACATCAATTGCTGGGAGTGAATGCCATTCGACGTGGCGACCCTCTGGGACTTGATCTGGAATTCCGTACAATCGACGGACATGAATGGCTGATCCATTTCCACCGCGATGCAATCGTTTTTTCCAATAATCTGCTCAAGATCAGAGTGGATACCGGTAATCCTGACAACGGGGCACCGGATTCACAAGTTAAACAACCGCGACAAACTTCGACCGCAAAGGTTGATTGAGTGCACAAGGGACAGAATAAGCATGAGAATCATCCTGATTTTACAGATGGCGTTACAGATTTTCTGCACCGCTGCTTACCGTCACAACCGATCATCCGATCCCCGATTTGGCCGTTAAGGACAAATTGTGGCAGCCCGCTTCCACCAACCCCGACACACTGATCAGAAACTGCACCATCAGACAAAGCTGCCGCTCAGATCAATTCCCGTTTGGTCAGGGCTGAGCACTGTATTAAACAAATTCACTTTGGTCTTTAATTTTAACCCGGCAAACTTTAATCTATTGCCATGAGTCTAAACGCAACACCTAGGGGTGAGCGCACCCATATAGCGCTTTTCGGCTGCCGCAACGCCGGCAAGTCATCACTGATCAATGCTCTGACCGGACAGCGTGTCTCGATTGTCTCGGAGGTCAAGGGCACCACAACCGATCCGGTTTACAAGGCAATGGAGCTACTGCCCCTCGGACCGATCACGATTATTGATACTCCCGGACTAGACGATGAGGGCGTCCTGGGTTCATTACGCATTGAGCGCACACATGAGATCATCAACAAAAGCGATATTGCTCTGCTGGTGGTGGATGCGCTGACCGGCTTCACGCCATTTGACGCACGGATCACAGCCCAGATCAAAGAGCGCGGTCTGCCCCTGCTGACTGCTGTCAACAAAGCCGACCTCCGTTCACCGGGAGCCGAAATGATCAAGGCTATCCGGGAGCAGAGCGGTGGCGAGGTTTATGTTGTCTCGGCTGAAAACGGTGACGGAGTCGAGGAGCTCAAGCTGGCACTGGCTGAATGTGTGCCGGAAGCACCCGAAAATCTGCGGATTGCCGCTGATCTGGTTGATCAGAATGATTTTGTCGTGCTGGTTACACCCATCGACAGTGCCGCTCCCAAAGGCCGTCTGATACTGCCGCAGCAGCAGACCATCCGCGATCTTCTGGAAGCCGGTGCCATTTCCATAGTGACCAGAGAGTTTGAACTACGGGCGGCTCTGGAGAAGCTCGGCACGAAACCACGACTGGTAATCACCGACTCCCAGGCCTTCGCCAAGGTGGCTGCTGAAACTCCGCTGGACGTACCATTGACCTCCTTTTCGATTCTTTTCGCGCGCTACAAGGGCAATTTAAAAGAGCTGGTGCGCGGTGCGCATTCGGTCGCAAAGCTACACGACGGTTCGCGGGTGCTAATTTCCGAGGGCTGCACTCACCATCGGCAGGCGGATGACATCGGAACGGTCAAGATTCCGCGCTGGCTGCGGCAGCACACCGGCAGAGAGCTCATTTTCGAGCACACCAGCGGCATGCGCTATCCCGACAACCTGAACGAGTTTGAGCTGATCATCCACTGCGGCGGCTGCATGCTCAACCGGCGCGAGATGCTTTATCGGATTGAACAGGCGCGCAGTGCCGGTGTGCCGATTGTCAACTACGGTGTACTGATCGCCCACCTGCAAGGGATTCTGCCGCGCTGTCTCGCCGCCATCCCCTGGATTCATCATGACTGCACCGAGGCGGGCAGCACAACGCATGGTGCATAGGGCATGAATAAGAAGGCTCCATCGGCGCCGGTCTGGGTTAAAGGTTTCAGGGTTATTGCAACCACCGCCCGGCGATGCTGAAGCATTCTGGCCGAAGTGCTCGCAATGCAGAGGGTAAACCGGCTCACCCCCCGCTTATCTTGACACCGTGCCCCTGTATCTCCACGCCGAAATTAACCACCTGCGCTCTCCGGTGCCCGATTCCCCCTCAGTACTCTACCACTGACTCTTACCAGGCGCAGGATTGATCAGCATAGCATCCGATCTCGGCAACGGGTATCGGACGGAAGATTGCGTTTTCAAAACCGTCGTTTTCAGCCGGTCGCTCCGGCAACAGCCGGTTCGCGCAGAAATCGGTTGATGGCGGTGCCCGGTGCCAGGGTGTAGCGGTTCCGATGATAACATTGCGCCAGATGCTGTTGAAATTAAGTTTGTCATCATCTTTCAGTGCCGTCAGCGAAGGGTAACGGGTACTGTAGGGATGCTGATCGATATTGACCTGCCGGTAGAGCTGATCGGCGGTTTTCTGCGCGATATGCTCGCGGAATTTATTTAAACTCCAGGGTGAAAAACTGACAGCGTAGCGGCAGTCGATAAAGAGATTGTTATCAATGATGTTCATGTGGCCGCCGTGAATCTGCACACCGCCGAAATGGCCGTTGGAACAACGCTCGAATATATTCCCGTAAACCACCATGCCTGAGATGGCATCATCGAAACGGATACCGGCCTGTCCGCAGGGAGTATCACCCCGCCCGATATCGCGCCAGATATTGTAACGCATAACGCAGCCGCGGTAGGAGGCGTTGCCCCACATGTCGACCCCCCCCTGATCATCCGATTCCCGAACGACAAACTCGGTCAGATTGTACTCGACGATATGGTCGTTGCCCGAGATATGCACAGCGGTGGATGGTGCATGATGCATCCAGTTATGCGCCACCCGGATGCCGACGCCCGCTATTTGAATGGCAGGCACATAGGTTTTAGCCGTGAGGCCGAAATGGGCGACCTCGTTGTTTTCAATCAGGATGGCGCAGGGTGTCAGGGTGCGGCGGTTGCCGCCGCTTACGCGCATGCCTCCATGCCCGAGGGCACTAAGTTTATTGCCATAAATCCTGGCGTTGGCGGCATCCGTTACCGTCAGGGCGGTGCCGCCGAAGCCATGAAACCGGCACCCCGTTATGGCAAGATTGACGCATTTGGTGAAGATCGCACCCTTGGTCTGCCCATACTGGAATGTTATGCCCTTAAAGATCAGATCATGTACTCCCTCGGCCTCGACAAAGCTCTGCTGCTGCTGCGTAATGATGATATCGGTAAACCAGGGATGGCGCGGCGGCCAGATATAAAAAACACCGGCACGGCGGTCGAGATACCATTCACCGGGGCGGTCGATCTCTTCAAGCAGATTAAAAACATAAAAGGGAGCTCCCGTGCGCAGTCCGCGCAACGGCTTGTCGGCCAAGGTGATAACACCGCTGCCGGTTTCGACCGCTTCAACATGCAGGGCCTCATCGGCCCATAAACGGAACCAGAAACCGGCTGCCATCATATCCTCGGCACTGCCCCAGCGTTGCAGCCGGTCGCTCTCTATCAAAAATTTCCGTTGACTGTCATCAACCAGCGTTCCGGTTCTGACGCAGTCCTCATTAGGCCAGCGGGCCGGCGGCATGAATTTGTCATCAGCGAAAACTGAGCGGACACCCTGATTTTTAACACCGAAACCGTAACTCGCCTGCTGCTCGAAATCGGCAAAACCCTGGGCCCGCAGATCAGCGCAATAGACCTTGCCGCGTGCCTCTTGCGGCAATCGCGCCAGCGTAGCGGCATCGCGTACCCGTCGTAATTTACGCACCTTGAAACCGCCGCTGAAAACAGGCACCTCATCCCGCCAGGCACTGTAAACGATCGGAGAGGCATGTGTGCCGGAATCCTGCTCGCTGAGTTCAAAGCTCCCGACCTGCGCATAAGGCCCGCCGCGCAGATACACAGCCACTCCGCCGGATGGCAGCTCTCCCCCTGTGCGCCGTTTAAGTGCCCTGATTGCATCACGCGCCGCAGTCAGGGTTGCAAAGGGCTCTCTGCGTGTGCCGGAATTGTCATCCGAGCCATGCGGAGAAACAAAAAATTCCACCCCCGGAACCGGCAGCGCTGCCGGACGTGATCGGAACTTTTCGGGGTCACGCGCCGGCAGCCCCGCTTTCAGATTCTGTGCTTCGCGCATAATCTGCTGTGCTTCAAAACGGTGATGCGGCAAGGCGATCTCAGAGTCGCAGATTGCCCGACAGGCCTCAATCGCCCGCTTATACTGCCGCTGTTCATTGAAGGTGCCGGCCAGTGCCAGGGCCGCCAGTGCCCGCGCATGCTGCGGTTGCTCTGCTGAGTTGGCAACGGAGAGATAGTGCTCGCAGGCCTTTGAACCGTGCCCTGTTCTCCGCAGCATACGGGCATAGCTGAAGTGCAGCTCCTGTAACCGCTGTGCGCTGTGCGCACTGACCGTTATCAGATGCTCCATGATCTGCGCAGCCTGTTCTGTCACGCCCTCCTGAGCGTAGCTTTCGGCCAGTGCCAGTGCCACATCAAATTTTTCATCCTCATTAAGCGTCATCGCCTCGGGCAGCTCCTCCAGAACCGCAGAAGGAATATCTCGCAGTCCATCCTGACAGCGTTGAAGCAGAGTGCGTTGGATCGAGCTTCTGAGATGGCCGGCCATCTCAGGGTGCAGGGTCAGCCCGGCGAGAGCGGCCACATCCGCAGGCGATAACGAATGCGCCGCACCGCTCAGCAGCAGCACCGTTTCGGCCCACACCTTGATCTGCAACGGAAGATTACCGTCGATAAGTGCACGCAGCTGCTCAGCCATAGTCTCATCAATCGCCGCCTGATCCTTAAACACGGTATCGAGGGCACGACTTGTTTGTCGGTTAAATCCGGCTGTGGTGAAGGTAAGCGCGACGATTTCACTGGTGGCGAACGGCCGGTTGAAAACGGCCAGTTCACTCACCGCCATACGCAGTGTCCCGACACCGTAATTGTTGTACCCGACGGCCAAAGCATTGCGGGCCGGCTGCGGCGTCGCGCTGATTTCACGTGCCCCGGCCGGTATTCCGTTGACAAAAATCCGCATCCATCTGCCATCACAATCCGCAACCAGATGGTTCCATCTGCCGTGACATAGAGGCACGGAGGATATCAGCGCGGTAGATTGCTTGCCGCATCCGATCTCGAAACGCGGTACCATTCTGTTCATATCGCAGATTGTCAAACGCCACCCGTCATAGTAACCGCTGCCGCTGCTGCAGATCATTCCGCTGGTATCACTCGCGTTGCGCTGCCGACTGTTGTGCTCCGGTTTCAGCCAAATTGACACACCGACCACTCCTCCGGTCTCATTCAGAATCGCCGCACGATAGGAGTTATCCTCCAGAACCACGGAATGCAGACCCTCCAGCCGTCCGGCAACCTCAATCACCGACTGCGGCTTTTCACCGCCCAGCTTGATCATTTTCTCGGAACCGGCGAGGTCGGGCAGTTCTTCCGCAGCTCTGTCGAAGGTGTACAGGCGAACCAAACCCGGCATACTCCGCAGGCTGTCAAGATATCTGCCATATCTCTGCGGTGCCTCATATCCCTGTGCATGAAGTAGTGTGCCGGCAGTTAAAAGCGTGGTAATAAATCTTCTCATCTTTTTCAACTAGGCCTCGAAAAACGGGTTGGTGCGATACTCCCTGCTGAGAGTTTCACGTTTAAGGGTGTTATACTCCCACCTGCGCTGAAAATAATCGCGCAGAGTCAACGTAATCTGTCTTTGTAAAATTAACATAGGTTGTCTTTCAGGACAAAAGCCGGCTTGTTCAGGCTCTGAAAAGAGCACCCAGTTTTTTCCCAAGCAACACCGAGCTGCCGGCAATCATCACCGTGAGCAACAACATTGCCCAGACACCCAGGGCCGCAGCCAGATACTGTCCGATACCGACAAGCTGAAAAAGCTCGAAGATTGTCTTGGTTATCGGATAAAACTCTGTTTTCTGGGCCAGCATCAGGCTGTCCGAAACCTCCAGCATACTGAAAGCGAAGGTCAACAGCAAACCGGCAATCAGATTGGCCATGATCAGCGGCGTTGTTATGCGACGCAGAGTTTTCAACGCGGAGGCCCCCAGATTAGCGGCGGCCTCCTCCAGGGTCAGAGAGGTCTGCTGCAGACCGGCGACCGCCGCCCGCACCATATAGGGCAGACGTCGTACCGCATAGGCGATCACTAGAAACAGTGCAGGATTCTCGCGCACATCCAGCCATGTCGTCCAGGATGCCGCTGCTGACGTACTCAGTAATCCCGTCAGATAACGACTCAGCGAAATGTAGCCGAAAGCCATAACCAGCCCCGGCACTGCCAGCGGCACCATGGCCAGAGTATCGATAACACCGCGCAGCCGCAGCCGCGAACGCGTGATCAGCCAGGCAGCCGACACACCGATCACCAGATTCAGCACCACTGCCAGCAGACTGAAGATCAGACTATTGCGAATGGCATTGACTGTCATGCCGTGTCCCAGTGCCTCGCGGTAATTTGCACCTGTGAATTTCAGCGGCAGCACGCTTTGATACCAGGATCCTGGCTCCGCCAGACTGGTCAGAACAACCCCGAGATGCGGCAGCAGTGCAAAGGTGGTAACCAGCATAAAGGGCAGCACTGCCAGCATACCGCGCCAGCCGCTGAGTCTGATCTGCTGCGCAGAAACTGAAGCTTTGGTCTGCATAGCGTAACCTTTACGCCCGAACAGCAGACGTCCGGCACTATAGAGCAGAACACTGCAGATCAGGACAACGGTAACTAGCGCGTATGGAAACGGACTAGCACTGATCTCCTTGAGGGCGTCATAAACCTGAACCGGAGCGCAGCGCGTATAGTTAAGCATCAGCGGCGTACCCAGTTCGGTGAAGCAGGCGATAAAAACCAGGGTGCAGCCAGCAAATACGCCGGGCATAACCAGCGGCAGAGTGATACGGCGGAATACAGTCGCACGTCCGCCGCCGAGATTGCGGGCGGCCTCATCCATAGCGGGATCGATGTTGGCCAGCGCGGCAGCCACGTTGAGATAGATGACCGGATAGAACGACAGTGCTTGCAGCATGATGATGCTGAAATAACGCGAACGCCCGAGCCAGTCGATCGGACCGCAACCCAGTAATGCGTTTAGCGCACCATAGGGCCCGAGAATCTGCAGAAAACCTATCGCTCCCACGAAAGGAGGCAGCACCATGGGCACCAGCAACAGGGCGGAAAGAAATTTCTGACCGCGAAAGCTGTAGTAGTTGGCGATCCAGGCTGGCGGCACGGCAAAAAGCGTCGCCAGGAGGGTGGACCCGACGGCCAGTTTAAAACTGTTCCACAAACCTTCGGCATAAACCGGATTTCTGAAGACCCCCAGCAGATACTCGGCGGTAAAACTGCCGTCAACATAAAACCCGCCCCCGACCACACGCACCACCGGCCATATCAGCAGCAGCGCGAAAAGCACTATGAGAAGGATAAACAGCACCCAAGCTGTACGGTCTTTTAACAACATGGCGTCAGTATAATAAAAAAACCCGTCCAGCCCAACAGTTAAAACAATGCGAAGGTAATTGTGTTTTTTGACAGGGTTATACAGCTGTACAGCACACCGTAACATATCCGGGAAACCTCCCGGATACGGAGACCCTGCGACACGGGAATGTCAGAGATATCCGGTTGCAAACCGGATTTACTCCTGTTTCAGACGGAAGAACTCGACCGGCAGCGTGATAGGCAGATTGGTTGTGGTGAGTGACTCCGTGCCGGTGATGTCATCCCAAAACTCGCTGCCGAGTGTGCTGGATTTCTGCAGGGTCCAGCCGTTGGCTGGCCAGGCCAGTAGTGCTTCCGTGTCCTGCACCGAAATCTGTAGTGCCGGTGGCGCAAAGGGCGAAACGGTGCTTATTCTGACCTCATCAATATATACCAGTGGTGTCGGATCATAGGTTCCCGCACCGATGCGGACACGCGTGATAGTGCCGAAGTCGCGGTCGGTACTGTAGCTCTGAGCGTTGATGGCGGTCGTCACACTCTCCGGCTGGGAGAGATCGGGGTTGACCCAGAAGGTGACCTGCTCAAAGTTGCTGTCAACCGTGCTGGCGTTGAACTCGACCTTGAGCACCAGCAGAGCCATGTCGGAACTGGAAACACCGCTTTGGATTGTCGTCGCGACCCCATTGGTGAGCACACGGTTGATTGTCCAGCTTGTATATCCGCTTCCCTGACCAAGCAGCATTTTCTCTCCTGAGTTATCATAAAGCGACAACCCCAGATATCGCGGGGAGCTGTTCAGATTGTGAGCCAACACACTACAGTAGAGCGTGCCGCTGTTATAACCGGCGGCCAATGTGCGCAACGCACGTGAATCACCGTTGCCGGAATCGACCGAGATCATTTTGTTACCGGCCGGCACAATGCCGGGCGGTTGTTCCGCCGCCACACTCAAAAGCGCGATGATAAATTCATGCGCAACCACAGTGTTTTCCAATGAAGTCATACTTTCCAAGTCTTAAGTCACCACTCCCACTTCTTTTATCAGTCTACTCTCCCTCAAAACACGATGCAAACAAAAAACACTTTTTGTTTGGGCGGAGGAAACTGTAATTTACAAAGGTGCTGTTTTTTGCGATTATTCAACCATGAAAAATGCAATAATCATGATATGTTCAGGGTTGCTTGTGATGGCGAACTGCGCAGCTGTTGAATGCGAAACGGTTTTTCACAGCAGATTCGACGCAGGACACGAGGTCCGGCTCTTCAGCGAATCCGGAGTTGCGAGCTGGGCTGCCGCAGGAGCCGACCGGGTTTTGAAGATCGAGGCGACGGAACGCCGGGCCGACAATACGGTCAGCAAGCAGATTGATTTCGCCCCCTACGCCGGAAAGGAGGTGATTCTGAAATGCCGGGTCAAAGCTCTGGATGTCAGCGAGCCGCAACAGAGTTACAACGGAGTTAAAGTGATGCTCCATTACACGACACCGTCCAGCGGCAGGCAGTGGCCCGGCCTCGGCATACCGCAGGGAAGCTTTGATTGGCGCTGGTTCAGTCGCAGTATTCTGCTGCCGGATGACATCAGCGAGGGGGTACTGGTACTTGGTTTGCAGGATAGCACCGGAGTGGTTCTGTTTGACGAAGTTTCGATTAAATTGAGCCGGCATCAGATTGTTCAACATCCCGCGCCGCCTGCAAATCCGCCACCGGTTTTTAAAGGTCATCCGCTGCCGCGTCTGCGCGGTGCGATGACCGGCTCGCAGGATATCTCCGAGGTGGACATACGCAACTTCGCGCAGAAGTGGGGCGGCAATCTGCTGCGTTTTCAGATCAACCGTAACTGGCATCTGGCCAATGACAACCGTGACCTGCAGGAATACAACCGATGGGTTGACACACGGCTTGACATGCTGGAAAAAACATTAAGCTGGTGCGAACAATACGGTGTGTACGTGGTGGTGGATTTGCATGCCCTGCCGGGGGGACGTTACGAAAACCGCTCTATGGCGATGTTTTACGAGAGGAAATACGCCGACGAATTTATCAGGATATGGCGGAAGATTGCAATGCGTTTCAAGGGCTGCCGGACAATCTGGGGCTACGATCTGGTCAATGAACCGGTGCATGATATGGAGCTGCCGGAGGGGATGGATGATTTCCGGGAGCTTCAGATCAAAGCGGCTGAGGCCATCCGGAAGATCGAAGCCGGCAAACCGATCATTTTCGAGGTATTCAAATGGGATTCCCCCGAGGGTTTCCGATACATGCGTCCGGTTGAGATGCCGAATATCATCTATCAGGCGCACATGTATCTGCCGTTTGCCTTCACACACCAGGGCGTCAATGGCACGCCTGCGGGAATTGTGTATCCCGGTTTGATCAACGGCAGAGAGGAAAACCCTCAGACCCTGCGTGAATACCTTAAACCGGTAAGGGAGTTTCAATCAGCTTACAACGTGCACATTTACATTGGCGAATTCAGTGCGGCGCGCTGGGCGCCCGGTGCCGAAAAATATCTGGATGATGTGATCTCGATTTTTGAAGAGTATGGATGGGACTGGAGTTATCATGCCTATCGCGAAGCTTCCTGCTGGAGCCTGGAACACACAGAGAACAAAGAGAAGGTTGAGCTGGCGGTGGAACCGACCGAACGACTCAAGGTGCTGAAAAAGTGGTTTGCGCTTAACAGCCGGGCGGTTTTCTGAATGCCTGCACACATTCGCGCACGGCACTTCGCATAGCATGTTCCTGCGCCTCCATGCTGCGAACCATTGCGAACTGGACGCGACAGCGATCCAGATTCTATCCGCTGCGGTGTGTTCGGAAATAATGGTCGCCTTCCAGATAGTCGGTCAGAAAACGGATGCCGATGGTCATGGCGATCACTCTGCAGCAGGTAGTGAACCTGACGTCCGGCCAGATTGAGAGTTACGCGAAATGTATCGTTGCTGTGGCCCGAACCGTAACGTTCGACGGAAAGCGGATCGCCCCACAGTTGAAACTGTCCGACAACCTCACGCAACTGATCAAAGGTGAACTCCATATTGTCCGTCCATGTTAATGCCGAGCCGCCGTCTGCGGAACTCCGTTCAGATCTGCGCCAGCACCTCGGTTTTGAACGCATCAATCATGGAACCGGTGAATTCACTCAGTGAGAGTGAATCATCCCGGATCAATGCGGTCATATCCATGGCAAAACTGAGCATCTGCGCCTGATCAACATTGTGCGACTCGAAAAAGGTGGCGTGGGCTTTGCGTCTGCCAGCCACCGCTTCATCGTAGCGTTTACCGCCGGTGATCTGCGAATCGAATATCCCGGAAAGTGCTGAGGCGATGTTGGCCCGTTCGCTGATATCCAAAACAACCTTCAGGTTATCCGGCAGCCAGTCGAGATCCCGCCAGATTTCGCAACCGAGAAGTCTGGCAGGACGTGCTTCAGGGGGCATCCGGCGTACGGCCTGCACAACTGCGCGGCAGACACCGACGTGGGTTGCATGCTTGTCAGCGGGATTATGTGTATAGATCACGCCGGGGCGGCATTGCATCAGAACATTGCAGATATCCTCAACAACCGCCTCAGGATCGTTCGTCTTGACCGCCGCGCTCGGATAATCGAGTTGAAGCATAGCGCCATACTGACCTACCAAGGCAGCTTTGCGCTGTTCTTCTCTGCGCACACCGCGCATCTCTTCATCGCTGTAAGCGGCATAGATACCCGAGCGTGAGCTGCCAGCACCGTTGGTGGTGATTACACCGCAGAACCATTTATCCATCTGACCGAAGCACTCCAGAATGCCGTGCATCGCCATAAACTCGAGGTCATCCTGGTGCGCGCCCACACCGAGGTGGGTAGTGCGCGCAAGCGCGTCAGCGCATTCTATCTCATCCGGTATAAAAATATCGGCTGTCTGATTATTGAAATTCATTGTTAGCCTCCGTCTGTGGTTCAACATTAACATCTAAAGCTGCTTTCAGCCGCCTGTCTGCGCCTGCCTGTCAGGCAGACAGGTGCGTACACGCACAGGCAGGCAACCAAACTTAAGTCTTCAAACAGGCGCAGCCATCATTTAAAAATTTCTGTTTGAGTTCTCAACGTCGCAGCTTTAGAAAAAAACGCTGCGCGTTTTGAAAAACGGGTTTAAAAGAGCGCCGAAAACCTCTTACAATAAGTGTGATTAAAACAAACAATAAGAGGTACGGCACACTAACACACTTATACATAAATTTTCGGATGTTATCAACGGCTATATTTCGGGATTCGACAGAATCGTATTCATCTGTTCGGGTCTTATCGGTGTGTGGTCTGCGGTTGAGAGCTGTGTCACATTCAAAGCGCACTACGATAAAACTGCCGGTTTCCCGCGACTTTCAAGACACTGGGGGAAATGCAAAACAAAATGTCGGCTTAAGACCAACATGTTGCTAACGACCAACATGTTTGTTTTGCCCTTCGGTGAAGGGTCTAAGCAGAGGCAGAGTGGCCGCGGCAAAGGCCTGTCCGCTTTTCCGGATTTTTTCAACCTGCGTCAGGACACCCACCTGTTCGGCCAGCTCAGGGAAACGGTCATGCAGAATCAGACGGGCAGTCTCCTGCATCAAAACACCGCCCAGACCGGCTGTCACTCCACCCAGGATCATGAAGTGGTTGCAATCATAAAACTCACGATACCAAGGTATGGTGTATCCCAGGTAGAGCCCTATCTGCTGAAAAACGTTCAATGCGGCTGAATCGCCCTCGAGCATCTTCTCCTGAATACGCACAATACGTTGATCAAGCGGCATTTTAGCGGGGAAATGTATGCCTTTTTTCAGGGCGATGCGATTGACGGCCGGTTGTGAAAAATATTGTGAGCCGACCCCGATGTCACCAGACCATTCATCGTGCGGAGCGGAGGGGTGCAGATCAACCGGGGCGAAGGCCAGCTCGTTGAGTCGTCCTGTCAGACAGCCGCGGTTATCGATATAGCCACCGGCCTCACTGTTTCCAAAGCGGATACCGAGCACGCCCTTTCTGCCCATATCGATCAATCCCGACAATGCCGCTATATCGCCGTTGTTGGCAACCTCCACCGGCACCTGCCACTCATCTGCGAGGCGGATGAAAATATCCCGTGCCGCATCAAAACCTGACTCCGGCACCGCCCTGAAGATCGTGGCGGCCTTGATCCGGTTATCCACCACAATTCCCGGGGTGCTGCCGCCTATGGCATCAACTCTGCGCAGATGCGAAGCAGCCATCTGCAGAGCGGCATTGATTCGGGAGTAGTGGTAATCGGGATCACGCTGAGTGGAGGGTTCCCAGGAGAATTCAGCACTGAATATTTCTCGTCCGTTTCTAACTGCGCAAACCTTGAAATCATCGACATTCAGTTCGAAGCCCAGGCGGCTGCCGCCGATGTTGCGATCCATCATCAGGGCACGCTCATGACTTTGCGGTATCTCATTGAGAGGCAGACGTTCCACGATCATTTTACAGCCGTAAACTCTGGACATAAAGCGGCAATCAAACTTCCGCGATCCTTTGGGAGCATAGGCGCGTCTGATCGCCTGACACACCTTCTGCGGGCCGGAGAGCATCACGCGCCAGCCGCCGCTGGACCAGAGCATGAATTTTACAATCCGCTCCGCCAGAAAAATTATTTCCGGAGAACTCTGGTTTCTGGCTGGCAGAGGCAAGTCGTAGCGTGAAACGTAGCCCCTCTCCCGTTCCAGGGCAATGGTAAGCACCTCCGCACCCGCCGGTGCGGCTTCTCTGATCTGCCGCAGGAGATCCACAGCCGGTTTAAAGGATCTCTTGGAGGGCATCTGTTCCGGAGTCAGCTTCAACATAATCTTCTCCTGAGCAAAAAATCAAACTCATTTCCAACCGTTCAAATGATACCTTAACACACCTGTTTTAGCAACCGGCAGATTCGGCGGGGATTTTTCGTCAGTTCCTCGTTGATCAGGAAGACTGAAAAAAAGCATTTGATGGCTGTAAGTGGCACTGTTATACTTTTTGCGTTATGAAAAATAATTTTGCCACAGTCGTCTTGAGCGTTGTTGCTGCAATTATCGGTGTGTGGTCGATGCAGGCAGAGATAACCGTCGCGTCACTCAATCCGATTACCAGTGATCTGGTCAGACAGGTCGGGGGAGAGAGGATCACCGTAGCCGAGCTGATGAGGGTCGGTGAGAACCCGCACATTTATGAACCTTCCCCCGCACAGTTGCGTCAGGCCGCCTCGTCCGACCTGGTTCTGGCGGCAGGCATGGGTCTGGAGACCTACCTGCCGGATTTACGTGATTCACTTGGCCGCGGCAAACGCATTCTGGAGGTCGGCAACTCCCTGCCCCCCCTGAAACTCAGGGATGACAAGCTTTTTCTGTGCTGCCCCGGACATGAACACAGTTCGGTTGATCCGCACTGGTGGCACAGCATAAAGAATCTGCAGCGGGCGACTGTTATTATCGAAACGACTCTGACGGAGCTTGATCCGGAAGGCGGGCAATACTTCAGGGAACGTGGCAGAAGCTACCGGCACAGACTGGATGAACTTGAAAAGTGGGCCAGAAAAGAGATTTACCGCATTCCACGCAAGGATAGAGTTTTAACGACCACCCACACGGCTTTCAGCTATTTCTGTCGTGATTTCGGTTTTAAAGCTGTTCCGCTCCGGGGACTGTCCACCGAGGTTGCGGCGGAACCGCACCACCTCGCCGCAGTTGTTGAAACCATAAAAAAAGAGCGTATCAAAGCGATATTCCCGGAAAAATACATCAGCCGGAAGCTGCTGGACAGCGTGGCGCGAGAAAGCGGCGTCAGAATCGGAGCACCGCTGCTCTCCGGCACGCCCGAGCCGGTCGAGCCGACCTGTGAAGCGATGTTCCGTTATAATGTGCAGGCAATTGTGAGAGCACTGGCTCCGAAAGGCACGGAGTGAGTTGGCATGCGAGGCGATCCTGTCAAAGAGTGGATAATCTTTTCTGTATGCTGGCTGGCTCTGCTGCTGCCGGTGCTGAGAGTAGTCGGTCCGCAATCGGAGAGGGGTGATGTTGCGCAACTTGCGGCGCAGCAGACAAGCGGAGTTGAATCGAGGCAGGCTTTTGCGGTGGTGCGTTACACCGGCCAACCGCTGTTTTTCAGAATATCTCAGATGAGCACCGTGCTTTACGAAGAGAACGCTCCGCCTGTCGGGGGCGCGGAGCGTCAGATTGTTCTCAAGCTGGAGGACAAAATACTTGAGTTGCTGGTGGAGGCTACATGGCCGGACCGGCAGCAACATGTTTTTGAACTGGAGCTGCAGCCCGCCGGAGTTGCGGAGCGGAGGGCGCACTGCTGGGCATCGCAGCAACTCAATGAAGTTGTTATTTTCAATTGGGAGGATGAGTTGTAGTACCCCGTGTTTCACACAGTGCGTCGGAACATGCTTTTATGGCAACCATGCAACACAACGGACATATTTTAAGTGTGCGGAAGATTCATGTGCACTATGGCGAGGTATGCGCTTTGAGCGGTATCAGCTTTGAAATCGCCTGTGGCTCCGCTCTGGCACTGATCGGACCCAACGGATCGGGTAAAAGTACTCTGCTGAAAACCATTATCGGACTGGTCAAAGCGCAGCGCGGCAGCATCAAATGGTGCGGACGGGATGTCGAATGCAACCGTTATGAAGTTGCCTATCTGCCGCAGAAAGAGAGCGTCGACTGGGGTTTTCCGTTGACGGTGCGCGGACTGGTTGAGATGGGGCGCTACCCTCGAACAGGAGCACTGCGCAGATTCAGCAGCAGCGATGACGCTGTGGTTAACCGCGCCCTGCACGAGATGCAGATAGAGAATCTGCAACAACGCCACATCAGCTCGCTTTCAGGCGGGCAGCAGCAACGCGCCTTTATTGCCAGGGCATTAGCCCAGGAACCGCATGTGCTGCTGCTGGACGAACCGGCGTCGGGACTGGACATGCGCT
>JAGYOL010000140.1 GCA_018399555.1 Kiritimatiellia bacterium
TGTTTTGAATGGTCAGCGATCCTTCATTGAGGACAATCGTGCAGTTCAGAATCGGACGTGAGATAGCAATTGTGCTACCGCCGATTTTGGTTAGGGTATAACCATTACCAAAAATGGAGTGCTGACCGTTCAAGTCCCAGCGGTTCTGCGCTGATATTGTTGTGTCACCGGCTAAAGTGAGTCGTCCAAAGCTTTGATTGAATTTTGTGTGTGGCGACGAGCAGAAGATCGCCCCGCTGCCGTTGACGCCGTTGCCAGCTACGGTTATGTGATCGGCACGACTGGTGTCGTAGGCTCCGTTCAGGTCAAGAGCGGCGCCGGCTTCGATGACAACCTCATTGCCATCATCGGTCGCACCGAGACATGTCGGTGTCGCTTTTGCCATTTTAAGGATACCCTCTTTGATGCGGGTGACCCCGGAGTGGTAGTTGACGGCGTTCAGGTGGAGTGTGCCGCCGCCCTCTTTGTCCATACCGCCGGTACCGGTAAGCGACTCTGATATCGTGGCGGTGCAGTTGCTTGCGACGGTGATGGGTGTCGGCGCGTCGAGCAGCCAGAGTGTACCGTTTTTATCGGCATCGGTGATTTCGTAACCGTCAACCTCGAAGGTCATGGCGCTTACGGTCAGACCCGCACCGACATCTATTGTTTCGCCGCTGCCGCCGAAGAGGGCACTGTTGCCATTGGTCCAGATGGTGCCGTTTTCCCAGTTGGTTTCAGTAAGATTCCAGGTGTTTACGGCATTGGTGTCATCCCATCGCTGTTCAGCGGCTGTTGTAACGAGCGTCGCCGCACTCAGGAGTGAGCCGAGTTTAAAATAAGATTTGTATTTTATGTTCATAATCAAAGACCCTTCACTGTTATCTGACAAAAAAAGATTCACGATACAACAGTTCAAATGATAAGACTTTCAGCCTTGAAATAAAAGTAAAATTTATAATAAGTAAAAATTTATCCGCTTTGAGACGGGAATGGTTGATTAGATCAGCGACCTGCTTGCACAGGGTAAACGCATATTTTTTTTCCGTCTGGGGAATTCGTATTTTTGTCCAATAAGTTGTCGTATTTAATATTACAATTTTCCAGAAGGTCAGTGTCCTAATAAAGCCGTTGTCAACAGCAGCGAATTTTTGTATAAACCTGTTCAGAACATGAGTTGAAATCAATCGCGGTATTGCCGTTGCAGGAGAGAGCTGATGACTAAATTATTCGCAGTTGACCTGGGTGCGTCCGGGGGTAAATGCTTCGTTGGAATCTTTGATGACTCCGGTTTCCGGATGGAGGAGGTGCATCGGTTCGCCCACGAAGGGGTGAGCTGTTTTCTGCCGGATAGCCAGGGCAGCGTTGCCGAACGCACATTTTGGGATGATACCTATATCTACGCTAATATTGTCAAGGGGCTGCAGGCGGCCGCCCGTGAGTTTGACGGGCAACTCGACGGTATCGGCATTGACACCTGGGGTGCCGACGGACAGCTGATGACTCCCGATGGCGATGCGCTCGGCAAGATGTACTGCTACCGCGATCATCGCCTCGATACAATGTGTGATGAGGTGCGGCAGCTGATTGCTTCGGAGAGAGTTTACGAAATCACCGGCAACCACTTTCAGCCTTTCAACCTTTCCAATCAGTTGCTGTGGGTCGCCACGCGGCGTCCGCAGCTGCTCAAACGCGCCGGTTTCTATCTGCCGGTGCCCTCGCTCTTCTACTTCTATCTGGGTGGCTGCCGATGTGTCGATTCAACCTTTGCCAGTGTTACACAGCTGATGGATGCTAAAAAGGGCAGATGGAGCCGCGAGATGCTCAAAGCGATGGGCATTCCCAAAAAGATTATGCCGGAAATAGTCGCCCCCGGAAAAAAAATCGGCAGATTGCAGCCGGGGCTGGCCGGACACTGCGGGCTGAATGAGGTCGATTTGATTTCAGTGGGCTCGCATGATACCGCCAGTGCCTTTGCGGCGGCACCGGTGCGCGATCCGAAAAAGGCCCTGATAATCAGCTCCGGCACCTGGTCTTTGGTCGGCAAGCTGATCAGGAAACCGGTAACCTCGGTAGCGGCCATGAGTGCCGGGCTCAGCAACGAGGGGGGCATCGGCAACACCCGTTTTCTGAAAAACTGTATGGGCACCTGGATTGTGCAAGAGCTGCTGCGAATATGGGAGATAGCCGACGGCAGGCGCATGTCGTGGCAGGAGGTCGACACCATTACACCGGCTGCCGAGCCTTTTACGGCCTTTATCGATCCCGATGATCTGCGATTCTACAATCCGGCCAATATGGAACAGGCAGTTGCGGGTTTTGTGGCAGAGAGTGCACAGCCGGAACTGCGTGACCGCGGTGCGATTCTGCGCTGCGTCTATGAAAGCCTGGCCTTGAAGTATCGCAATGTAAATGAAACCATCAATGCCGTTATCGATACCCCGACAGAGGTGGTGCATATCGTCGGCGGCGGCAGTAATAATGCGTTGCTCAACCAGTTTACGGCAAATTCAATCGGTGTGCCGGTACTGGCCGGACCCAAAGAGGCTACAGCGGTAGGCAACATAATGGTGCAGGCGGTCGGTGCCGGAGTAATTGCGGATTTGAAACGGGCAATGCCCTACATCAAATCGGCTTTCCCGATCAAACGCTACGATCCGCAGAATTGCGCTGCATGGGAAGATGCGTATCAGCGTTTCACAAAGCTCTTTAAGTAAGACCGATCAGGCTCTCAGCCTATTTACGGCAAAATGGCAACTGCCGTTTTTAGGCTTAGCGATTCTGCCGTTGCAGTCGTTTGAGTTTGCCGGAGACAGCCATTTTCTGAACCGGGTTCATTCTGTCCACCAGCAGCACGGAGTCCAGATGATCCAGCTCGTGCTGAATCGCCCGGGCCAGCAGTCCGTAGACAGTAATAGTTTTGCGTTCACCTTTCAGGGTGGAGAAAGATGCGGTAACCTGATTCGCCCGGGTCACCTGTACGCTGATCTGCGGAAAACTCAGACACCCCTCTTCATCACGCTGTTCACCCTCCGCTGCGATTATCTGCGGATTGATCAGCACCAGCGGCATCTCCACTGCGGCGTTTGCCTCACGGCACTCCTCTTTCTCAGCATCCGGTGGAATGTCTATCACACAGATGCTTTCAGAGCGTCCGACCTGTTCGGAGGCCAGACCGACCCCGTGCGACGCATACATGGTTTCCAGCATGTCTTCCGCCAGCTTGCGGATTTCTTCGTTTATATCAGCAACCGGGGTGGACTTGGCACGCAGTGCCTCATTTCCATATGTTACAATTGGATATATCAATAGCAACCTCTCTTTCTGATAATAAGAATAAGCGAGTGACCTGCGCTTGACAATCCCAAATAATATAAAATTGAAGATTGGCTTCAGGAGTATCTTTTCATACAATGACGTCGATTGCGGCCCGACAGGAGATAAAAGAACGATGACACTGAGAGAATTACTGGATCAGGCAGCCGATAGAACACCACGGCGCAGAGCAGTGCACTACAAGCGCGATGGCGGCTGGCACGCTTTCTCTTACGCCGAATTGCGCGACGAGGTTGAGTTGCTGGCCGAAGCGTTCGCTGCTCTGAAGATACAACCCCGCAGAGACAAAGTGGCGCTGATTCTAGATAATCAGCCGGAATGGATTGTGAGCTATTTCGCACTGGCCGGCTGCGGTGTGGCCGTTGTGCCGATAGACCCCAAACTGAGCGCTGACGAGATTGAGTTCGTTCTGGGAGACTCCGAGGCGGTTGCGGTTGTGCTGCATGCAAATCACTTGCAATCTCTACGTGGAATGCTGACGAAACTCTCATCGCTGCATTCTGTGATCGTGCTGAACGGCAGTGGTACGTATGCTGATCCGGCAATGGATAAATTGTCAGTATACGGTTATGCACAGTTGCGTGAAAACGCAGCCAGCCAGTCGAGCCGATGCCGTTATGAGGAATGCAGACCGGTCGGCACGGATGTTGCCTCCATCATCTATACCTCAGGCACGATGGGTATCCCCAAAGGAGCCATGCTGACACATAACAATTTCTGCTCCGATGTTTCCGGCTCTCTGGCCGCAATTGACCATGCGCTCAGCTCAAGCGATGACTTTCTGGTGGTGCTGCCGCTCTTTCACTCATTTTCATTTACCGCCAATCTGCTGCTGGCCTTCGCCTGCGGTGCAGGTCTGGGTTTTGTCGAAAATCTGCGCACTGTTGCGGACGACATGCAGGAGCTGAAACCCACAATTGTGATGGCGGTGCCGCTGCTCTGTGAAAAACTCCTGCATAGAATCAACTGCGGTCTGCAGGATCAACCCGTCGCCCGCTGGCTGTTGCGGATGGGATTGGGACGCCTGCTGGGCCGGGCGGTGAAAAAAAAGCTCGGCGGACGATTGCGCTATATCATTGTCGGCGGGGCACCCTGCCCGGTCGATCTGATCAGGGGATTCGGGAAGATTGGCGTCTCTCTTGTGGAAGGTTACGGATTGACCGAGTGTTCACCGGTAGTCGCTTTTCCTAAACTGAATGCGCCAAAGGCAGGGAGCATCGGTAAAAAGCTGCCCAATGCCGAGGTGCGCATCGCCGAACCCGATCAGCATGGTGTCGGCGAACTGCAGGTGCGCGGTCCGATGGTTATGAAGGGCTACTACCGCAATCTGCCCGCCACACGCGAGGCCTTTGATGCCGAGTGGCTCAGGACAGGTGACCTCGCCTCAATTGATGCCGATGGCTTCATTACTATCCGCGGACGAAAAAAAGCGCTGATAGTGAACCGCGAGGGTAAAAACATCTATCCGGAAGAGGTGGAAAATGTCATCGCCCTGGACAGCCTGCTGTCTGATGTTGTTGTGCTCGGTTACCGGGTTGGCAATGATCCCGGTGAAAGAGTCGGGGTGATCATCGCGCCGGATGAGGAGCTGCTGAAAAACGAGAGCGGAGTGGATTGTGAAGATGACAGCGCTGTGGAGGATTTTGTGCGGCGGCGTCTGGCGGTGCAGTGCGAAAAGCTCGCGACCTATAAGCACCCCCGCAAAGTGATTATCAGCCGCAAGCCGCTCGAACGCACCTCACTGCAGAAAGTCAGGCGCTGCCTGTACCAGGGTCAGCTGGATGAGGGCGAGTGTCGTTAGTCGCAATAAAAAGTTAACCCCATGCCCCATGCTCTGACACCGTTTACCGCAGCAGATTCATAACACCTGCAACGCAGCGGGCGGTGTCGGAAAAATCATCCAGCACCAGATCAGCACCGGCTTCAGCCAGATCAGCGGCTGAAACCCAGCCCGTCGCCACCGCGACGGCTATGAGATTATGGGTTTTGGCAGCCTGGATATCCAGCGGTGTATCGCCAATCATTACGGCGACCGGTGCCGCGGAAGGTGCCCGTCTGATCGCCCGGCGAGCGATCTCTGACCGCTCGTGATGATCATCACCGTAGGCCCCGAAGCAGAAAAACCGGTCAATCCCACCGTGACGAAGTTTGCTCCAGGCAGTCGAGCGGATATTGCCGGTTATAATGCCCAGAGCCAGAGAACATTGCGTCAATGCCGCTAAAAACTCCGGTACGCCTGCGTAAACAAGCGGTTTCTGAGTTGCCAGAGCGCGGTCAAGTTCGCGGGCCAGTACCATAAAAAAGTGCTCTTCAAGAGCGGGTGTGTTTGTGATGCCGCTCTCAATGGCCATATTGCGCACCACATTGGAATCAGTCGCGCCGACAAAACATATCTTATCGACGTTGCAATATTCCACACCGTAGGCTGCTCTGAATGCGGTGCCGAAAGCCTGCCGTCCGCTGCCCCTTGCGTAGAGCAGAGTGCCGTCTATATCAAATATAACTGATTTGTTCATCAGAGAGATTTTCCCATGTGCCGGAAATGTAGCAGATCGGATCACTCACGGCAAGCGCATCTATATCGTAATTGACTTTGCATGATTAAACAAGTATCGTTGCTCCCTCCTACAGAACAACAACAGGCGCAGCTTTTTTTCTGAAGCTGCGACGCTGAAAATATGAAGAGGCATTCAGTGGCATTGATGCCGCCGGAATCCGCAAATAACCACATGATTGCAACCGAAAGCAGCTTTAGCATGAAGCAAGTTATCTGCATGAAATGGGGCACACTCTACGGTGCCGAATATGTCAACCGTCTTTACAGCATGGTCCGCCGGGAAACAACCGGAGATCTTGATTTTGTCTGCCTGACAGACAATCAGGAGGGAATCAACCCGGCTGTAAGATGCTTTGACTGCCCGGAAATCGACATCCCCCCGCCGCACAATCTGCGCGGCTGGCGCAAATTGAATCTTTATGCGAAGAGTGACAAACTTTTCGGTTTAAGTGGCGACTGGCTTTACCTAGATCTCGATGTCGTCATAACCGGTTCACTTGATCCCTTTTTCGAATACGAACCGGAGGCATCCTTTGTCGTGATGCGAAACTGGACTCAGCCGGACTCCGGTATCGGCAATACCTCCTGCTACCGTTTTCGGGTGGGAGCCGACGAATATCTGCTGACAGATATGCTGCAAAAATATAACGTAATTCTGCAAAAATTTTCCAACTCACAGAGCTACATCAGCCGCAGTGTTAAACAGATTGATTTTTGGCCCGACGAGTGGTGCGTTCTTTTCAAGGTTCAGTGTATACCACCCTGGCCTCTGCGGTTCTGGAAAACCCCGGTTCTTCCGGAGTCCGCCCGTGTTGTGGCCTTCCCCGGAGTGCCTAATCCGCACCAGGCGGTCAAAGGTGAGTGGCCGGTGAAAGCAGCCTGGAAGAAACTCTATAAAGGCATCAAACCCGCCACATGGATCAACGATTTCTGGAACTAACCCAGCGTAGCCGCCTGTCTGCCGAC